>JBFFNJ010000097.1:0-7932 GCA_041563215.1 Candidatus Deferrimicrobia bacterium
CAGCAGCCGGGCCTTTGAGATGACGACGGGATCCTTCGGAACGTCCCTGAACATCCCCACATTGTGCGTGGGAACGCTGCGGATCTTGTCTACCAAGTCCATCCCCTCGAGTACTTTCCCGAACACGGCATATCCAAAACCTCTCTGGGTATCGTCGATATGGTCGAGATTCCTGTTATCCTCCACGTTGATAAAAAACTGAGAGGAGGCCGAGTCGACTTCCATGGTGCGGGCCATCGCAATGGTCCCCCGCTCGTTTTTCAGATCCGCTCTCGCCTCGTTCTTGATCGGTGGCCGCGTAGGCTTTTTTTGTTTCATCCCGGGGAAAAAACCTCCCCCCTGGATGACGAAGGTTTTGATGACCCTGTGGAAGATAAGGCCGTCGTAGAAGCCCTCTTTGACGTAGGCGATGAAGTTCTCTACCGTGATGGGCGCTTTTTCCGGGTAGAGCTCTATCTTGATGTTCCCCAGTGAAGTTTCGAACAAAACGACGGGATTTTTCACCTCAGCGCCGACCTTTGAGAAGGCAATGACGAAGACGGTTGAAATCGCAAGGATAAGGCTGATAGTCTTGATCAATTGTATTCCTCCTTTCATCTCCTCTCCAGGATAGTGTTGCTCGCTCCTGATCCCGGGCGTGTTTTTTTTTATCAAAAAAACTGCGTGCTCTTTTCCCTCCTGCCTGAAACCGTTAAAATGAAGTGTGAAAATTACATTATAGGACATCTGGAAGCTCGAGGAAAAAAGAATGAAAGGGAAGGTTATCCACGCTTTGCTCGCTCTTTGCTTTTTGCTTTCAGCGGCAGGTGCGTATCGGCCTCCCCGGGTTTTTGGAGGTGAGCTTCCCCTCGAGAAGATTGCCCTTCCCCCGGGATTTTCCATAGATCTGTTCGCCACAGATGTCCCAAATGCCAGGTCGATGACGCTGGGAGAAAAGGGAACGCTCTTTGTCGGCACGCGCAAGGCGGGAAAGGTGTACGCGATACGCGACCTTGACGGTGACGGCAGGGCCGACGAGGTGCTGACCATAGCAAGCGGTCTCAACATGCCGAATGGCGTTGCCTTCCGTGAGGGCTCCCTCTTCGTGGCCTGTGTAGACCGCCTGCTTCGGTTCGACGAAATCGAGGAGAGGCTGAAGCAGCCCCCTGCTCCCACGGTCATAAGCGAAAACCTTCCCGGCGATCGCCGCCATGGATGGAAGTTCATCCGCTTCGGCCCCGATGGGTATCTGTACGTACCCGTGGGGGCGCCGTGCAACGTCTGTGAGAGAGACGACAAACGGTACGCGTCGATACTGCGGTTTTCACCCTCCGGCGAAAAGATGGAAATATTCGCTCATGGAGTCAGGAACACCGTGGGATTCGACTGGCATCCCGGGACGAATGAGCTCTGGTTTACCGATAACGGTCGTGACTGGATGGGTGATGACCTTCCGCCCGATGAGCTGAACCGGGCGGCAAAAGAGGGCCTCCATTTTGGATTTCCCTATTGTCACGGCGGGGATATTCCCGACCCGAAATATGGAAAGGGGGTAAAGTGCGGCGATTTCGTCCCGCCGGAGTTGAAGCTTCCCGCCCACGTCGCGGCCCTTGGCATGCGTTTCTACCGGGGGGACATGTTTCCCGAAAAATACAGGGGGCAGATTTTTATCGCCGAACACGGTTCGTGGAACCGCACCGTCCCCACGGGCTACCGGGTAACCGTGGTTCGCCTCGAAGAGAACCGGGTTGTCGACTACCGTGTGTTTGCCCAGGGCTGGCTGGAAGGTGGCCGCCCTTTTGGCCGCCCCGTCGATGTCCTCGTCATGCCCGACGGGTCTCTTCTGGTTTCAGATGACAAGGCCGGCGTCATTTACCGCGTCCGTTTCGACGGATAGCCTATTCACGCGTCATCGGATGCCACGTCACAGATCGTAGGGGCTGCCAGCCTCTCAAAATCAGCGAAACTGACCTTGACCGTGTCGTGGTGCGTGCAGGCGGTGAAATAGATTTCGCTGAACTTCGAGAGGGACGAGTCGACGAAAACGGGGATGTCGCAGAGATTGCCGAATATGTGGATAGCGCCGACTTCACAGCCGCTGAATATCTCTGAAAATTCCTCCTCTTTTGCAAGCCTCGCCTTGCCTGCCCCGAGACACACTTTGATTTTTGCCATATCGAGTCTTTTGTGTGCCGGGATCACCACCATTGAGAGCTTTCCATCTCCCCACACGATAACCGATTTTGCCCTCTGCTTCCCCGGTGTGTGGGAGAGAGCGGCTTTTTCCTGTGCCGTGTAGGCTGCTGCATGGACCGTGTGCTCGTACTGCACCCCGTTTTCCTCGAGGTATTTTTTAAGGCTGGGAAACAGTGCCATTTTTTCACCCCCTTTATTCTTTCCCGCTGTATGCGCCAGCCGTTTTTCCGCGAGGAGCCGTTCCCGGATTTGTCCCATAATAACCCATACTCGTATTGTACACCCGGCATGCGGTGAGGAACAGGAACAAGTAATGGTAAAGCAGGCCATCGATAGAGGGCACAGGATGACCTTCCCGGGACGGCCCGATTCGCCATGTGGCTAAAGGCGCGGATGTCGCGCTAAAACTTTCGCTGATGTGACGAGGAGAGTTTGCGGTGCCACGGATATTACCGTATGATTGGGAAATGCCGCACTCTGTCATCAACGGGGAAAGGATACGTGGGTCATGAGGATTCTCATCCTTCACGTGAACAGGTTTTTCTGCCGGATAACGGAGAGGGGAAGGTCCCGGGTATACGAGGAGTCAGACCGGGAGGAGACGGAGCTCCTTGAGGGGCTCGTGGTCTTAACGAGCATCGAGAAGGAGGACGAAGTGAGCCTCGAGAAAGTCTGTGAGCGGGGGGCCGATGAGATCGAAAAGCTTGCCGGGAGCGTGAAGGCGGGCAGGATACTGATACACCCCTTCGCGCACCTCTTCGGGGAACTATCGAGCCCGGAGGCGGCAATTGAAGGATTGAAGCTGCTTGCAAGATTGCTTTCCGAAAGAGGGTTCGAGGTAACAAGGACCCCCTTTGGCTGGTTCAACTCCCTCGAAGTGAGCGCGAAGGGTCACCCCCTGTCGAGGGTGGCCAGGATCATCACCGCCGGTGATTAGGAGCGCGGTTGCGTGGGGTGATAAAAGGAGGGTTTTGATGAGGCTTCCACGGAGCACGCTGTCCGGCGTGCTGGGGCTCTATCTTCTTCTGTCTACATTTTCTGCTGCTCTGGCGGATGTGGCTGTTACGCGGCTTATCAGGGAGGGAGGCGCCGGGACCCCAACGACCCACGAGATCGATTATTTCAAAGACACGATGAAAAGGACCGACACGAAGATGAAGACGACGGGAAAGACCTTCGGCATGCTGCTCTGGCCAAAAGACCTGTCGATAATCTACCGCCCCGCCAGGGACATGGTCTGGGAGGTAAACCACGCAAGGAAAACCTACAGGGAAAGGCCCCTTTCCTTATATACCTGGGGTGATGAATCTGGCGCAGACCCGTGGAGAGGGGGTGCTCTTTCCGGGGGAGGCACCGGGGAGGGGAGACAGGGAAATACGGGCGTGGTTCGAAGCGAGATCCACGTTGAGAAGACGGGGGACAAAAGAACCATCAACGGGTTTCTTTGCAGCCTGTATGTGCTGACATGGCTTGTGGAGACGGAGGAGGAGAAGACGAAGAGCCGCGAAAAGCTCCTCATGACAGGCAATTTCTGGAATGCGCAGGGGTACGAAAAGATCCAGGATGTCACAGCGGCGGAAGATAGGTTCGAGCGGGCCTACCTTGAAAAGACGGGGCTGGTGATGACCCCGGGGGACATGAGAAAGTTCGGGTTGTGGGTTCTTCCCGAGGCAGCAGGCCTCGATGGGACGGATTTGAAAGCCGGCCTGGAAAAGATGGAGGGATATGCCGTCTTGACCACCATAAAGTGGGAGGCCCGCCGGGAAACGGGAGGAGAGCACGGCGGGGAAGGAGGTAATTTACAGACCCTTTTCGAGTTTCGAGGGGAAATAAAGACGATTGACGGGACGGTTCTTCCGGAAAGCCACTTTGCAGTTCCAAAGGATTATACGAAGGAAGGGGGGGTGATCCGGAGATAGGGAAGGTGCCCATTTTGCCCGAAGAAACCTTGCTTCCATCAACAGGGATGTGACAGCGCTCATCGATCCTGTTCCATTAACGGGACAAATAGCATAGAATAATGAAGTAAGCGGTGCCTCGTCGTCCCACGTGGTTTTGACAGTGGGCCGTGAAAAGGGCCATGCATGACCAATCTTCGCGGACATCACCTTGTGTGTCTCCACTTCTTTTGCGGTGAAGGGTACGATTCGACCTTCGTGGAAAATCTCAAAAAAGTCGTTGCGCGCGCGGAAAAGGAGGGTGTTACCGTATGCTCCGGCGCTGACGAGGTCTGCTCCCCCTGTCCCTACCTTATAGGGGAAAGGTGCCGTGACGAGGCGGAGATCGGAAAAATGGACGCTTCGGCGCTGGAACTTCTCCACCTTGTCCCGGGACAGGAAGTTTCCTGGAATGCGCTGAGGGGAAAACTCCACGAGCTGTTTGGCGAATGGCACGACGCCTACTGCATCGATTGCGGCTGGCAGGACGCCTGCACCAGAGATCCCCTGTACCGCGAGCTTCAGTTGACAGCGCGATGAGTCGGGTTGTGCCTAGCAAAGCATCCGTTGCTTTTACGGGAGGGAAGTTTTTTGCCGTCGAAGGGGATCGAGCCACCGAAGAACGACGCGGGGCGATATTATCACATTGATTGCGGGCCGGGAGACATCCACCCTTACATACTCACCTGCGGGCATCCTGACCGGGCCGTCAGGATCGCCAGCTTTTTTGACCGCGTGACGGTAACGAGGAAAAACAGGGAGTTTTGTACCTTTACGGGGTATTACCGTGGTATACCGGTGACGGTTATGGGAACCGGCATCGGGCCCGACAACACGGCGATAACCGTCGTCGAGGCAAGCCAGTGCGTTGTTCCAGCAACCTTTATCCGTATCGGCAGCTGCGGAAGTGTTCAGGATTACGTTTCCATCGGAGACCTCGTCATTACCGAGCGGGCACTCCGTGACGAGAACACGAGCCACTATTATGCTCCCCCGACGGTAGAAGCCGTTGCAGACAGGGAGATCGTATCGGCCCTTTCCCGGGCAGCGTCCTCGCTGAAGTATCCACACCACGTCGGCCTCACCTGCACGACCTCGGATTTTTACGCGGGACAGGGGTGGCATGTGCGTGGTTTTTCCACAACCGACCCTGAGAAGATAGAGCGGCTTCGCGCTGCCGGGGTTTTAAACGTCGAGATGGAGATGTCGGTGTACCTGACCCTCGCCGCGATTTCGAGCCGGAAGCTCCGGACAGGGGGGGTGACCGCCGTGTACGACAGCATCGCCGACCGCAGGTTTGCTCCGAGGGATGTCCTGGCGAAGGCCGAGATGCGCTGCATCGAAGTCGGCCTCCGGGCAGTCGAGATAGTCTATTCCATGGACAGGGAGAAGGGAAGGTGACGGCTGCCTGCCGTTCCCCCGACATTTAATCAGTATCGTTTGAATTGCTCCTTCACCACGTTGCACACGGGACATCTGTCGGGAGCGTCGCCTATTTTTGTGTACCCGCATAGCGGGCATATCAGGATCTCTTTGATATCGATGTCTTTCCCGCTCTTTGCTGCTTCTCGCGCCTCCGTGTAATATGCCGCGTGGATTTTCTCCGCCTCGAGGGCGAAATGCATCGCCTGGACGGCCATCTTTTCATTCTGATTTTCGGCTACCAGCTTGTATGCGGGGTACATTTGTTCCACCTCGAATGTTTCCCCGGCGATGGCCACGTCGAGGTTCTCGGGAGTCTGGCTGACTGCGCTCAGAGCGTTCAGGTGGTTTTTGGCGTGGACCAGTTCGGCATACGCAATTGCCCGGAAGAGCCTCGCAATGTTTTTGAAGCCCTCTTCCTCGGCTTTCTCCGAAAAGATCTGATACTTCATGTGTGCCTGGCTCTCGCCTGCAAATGCGTTTTTCAGGTTTTCCTCCGTCATCGGATGCATGGATACACCTCCTCTTCGATTGATCGCAGATTTATCCGGAACGCAACCCGGTATACCTACCGGTGCGCTCTTTTTTGCTTCTACAGGCTTGTTTAAGGATGTAACGGGTCCATTATAGTAGAGATCATTTTATCAATGCCAACGATAATCTCCACCTGGACAGGGGGGAATTAAGGAATGCCCTTTTTTTCCGGTTGTGCCTCTCCTTGCTCCTCTGCTGTACCGAGGTAGGTTTGCGCTTTCGTAAGCGCCCTTACCATCTCCTCGATGGTGATCGCAGAGGGGTAGTAATGGACGGTGTTGGTCTCCTTCCAGTTTCTAAAACCCCTCTCTACCCTGCCAACTCCCTGCAGTCCCTCCAGGACTGCTTTTCCCACGTCGTATCATCTCACGTAGAAGGTTACCGTCTGTCCCGGCTGGACCCCTGTAGCAGGTAACTCCCCGGATTGTCCGAGTTGCTGCTCTGCGGACCAAAAGAAAAGAACGACAAGGAGGATTGCCAATCCCTGCATGAAAACGCTCCGTTTCATCGGCTGTCTCCATTCCCCTGTTTGATGCAAAGCGGTGTGCCTTCGTCTCCCGGCCACGCCTGCGTTGCATCAGGCAGATTTGTTTCTTACACCCATGATAACAGCCCCGGGAGTTGGGAGACGTAAACCCACGGTAACTGTTTCATCACAAAAGTATCACGCCGCGCGTGAACGGATTGAAGCCGGGTTCGGTGACATTGTTGATGTCATTTTTAAAATCTATAATACGAATTGCGGCTTGTGCGAGAACAAACCGGGTGAGGCGGAACGCAAGTGACGGCAAAAACGACCGGAGAAGCCGGTGCGATGAGCGGCACCACCAGAGGCACGGTGAGAAGAAGAGAAGATGCTCTGTGACGGGCACCGCTTCTTATATAAATCATTCGTTCTGATCGAGACCCGAAAATCCATACGCACATCTTTTCATTAGGCGAAAAAAAACGGGGAAATAAATCTGACACGGGAGGAAGACATGCCCTTTGTAAACATCAAGATTACGAGGGACGGCGCGACGAAGGAGGAGAAAGAGAAGCTCATCAGCGGGGTGACCGCGCTGCTCAAGGATGTCCTCGGGAAGAACCCGGCGACCACCGTGGTCGTGATCGATGAGGTTGATACCGATAACTGGGGTATCGGTGGGGAGACGGTGACGACCCGCCGTGAGAAGAGCCGGTAGCGGGCCGGCAGAGGACGTAAAAGAGTGCTCCACATCCACTTAGAAGATGTAAAGCGCCGATATGTTCAATATAATGCCAGGTAGGATCTTTTGATCGGGCGCAAAGAGCCGGCGCACATGGGGCACAATTGCCGTTGGAGGAAAAATGTGGTGAGGCGAAAGTTTTATTCGTGGTTTTTCTTTTTCCTGCTTGTCCTGGCAGGGTGCTCGAAGCAGGGGGAGAGAGGAGACGGGCGCGAGACGGGCACCGGGGCCGAAGGTATCGCGGGGCGGAAGATCCGCGTTGTAACCACCATCGGGATGATAGCTGACATCGTTGAAAATGTTGGGGGAGAGCGTGTTCGCGTAACCGGCCTCATGGGGCCCGGTGTCGATCCCCATCTCTATAAGGCGAGCGAAGGGGACGTTGCCCGCATGACAGAGGCGGACATAATCTTTTACAATGGCCTCCACCTCGAGGGAAAGATGACGGAAGTGTTCGAAAAGATGGAGAGGTTTGCCAGAACGGTTGCCGTGACCGATGGAATAGAGCGCTCTTCCCTGATGGCGCCTCCCGAGTTCAAAGGGTCATACGACCCCCACGTGTGGTTCGATGTGACCCTCTGGATGAAAGCCGTAGAGCGCGTCCGTGATGCCCTTGCTGCGCTCGATCCGGAAAGTGCCGCGATATACGGGAGCAA
>JBFFNJ010000098.1:0-7776 GCA_041563215.1 Candidatus Deferrimicrobia bacterium
ATGTCTGAAAAGATAGTCGTCGTTGGCGCCGGGGTGATGGGGGCCGGTATTGCCCAGGTCCTTGTTACCGGGGGGTACGAGGTGGCTCTCGTCGATGTGGCCGATGAACTTCTCGAGGGGGCCAGGACAGGTATTCATTCCCGGTTGGCACGGTTGAAAGAAAAAGGGGTCATGGATGAGGAATCGCTTTCCCGGGCGATGGGGAGGCTCAAGGTCTCTGTAGACCTCCTCCGGGAGGTCAGGGACGCTTTCTTCGTCATCGAGGCGGTTCCCGAAAAGCTGGAACTGAAAAAGGATCTCTTTTCATCTGTTTCCCGGCAGGCACCCCGCGACGCTGTGCTTGCCACCAACACATCGGAGTTGTCCGTGACGGCCATTGCCGGTGCCACCGATTGCCCCGATAGGGTGATCGGCATGCACTGGTTCAATCCGCCTCCGCTCATGAAGCTCATCGAGATCGTGGTCGGCGTAAAAACCTCCCCCGATACAGTTGATAGAACCATTGCGCTCTCAAAAGCGGCAGGCAAGGAAGTGGTTATCGTTCAGGATAGACAGGGGTTCGTCACCACGCGGGTTCTGTGCGCCTTTCTCATCGAATGTTACCGGGTGCTCGAGGAGGGAATAGCCACCCGGGATGATATCGACAAAGCTGTCAGGCTCGCCTTCAACCACCCCATGGGTCCCTTCGAGCTGTCGGATATGATCGGCCTCGACACGATCCTGTTTGCTTCAAAGGGCCTGGCCGGGGCCTTCGGGGAGAGGTTCAGGGCTCCCCAGTCGCTGGTCAAACTCGTCGAGGCGCAGCGGTTCGGGGTCAAAAGCGGCGAGGGATTCTATAGATACGAAAAATAGGTGATCGATACTGCCGCCGTTTCGGAAAAAGAGTGCGGTCCCTGTAAGCGGATGGTATTGCGGGTTGCAGATTTAGGATCGGGGAGCTTCCTTTCTTTATGGGTTTTCTCAACAAAATAGTGAAACTTGCGGTGGCTTTAGTGCTTGCCGTTGCGATGGCACTTTCCTCCAGTTTCATCGTGGAAAGGGTGATTGCCTCCCTGGTTTCGAAAATCCAACCGGGTGCCGGTCATGTTATCAAGGCGGTGGTGTTCGTCATATCATTGCCAATTTGTTTTTACCTCGTTGAGAGCTATTTCATCAGGAAAGAAAAGGGCAGGTAGTCCAGGAAACAGAGCAACCGGGATTTATGAGCTGCTGTCGTCATCCTGGGGATTTTTCCCCCACAGCCTCTCCAGGGTCTTTCTGATCTGCTCTTCTAGCCCTCTCCCCGATGGTAGGTAGTATCGTCTCCGCGTCAGAGTTTCTGGGAAGTAGTTTTCCTCAACGAAACCGTTCTCGTAATCGTGGGGATACCGGTAATCACTGCCGTAATCGAGTTCCTCCATCAATTTTGTCGGGGCATTTCTCAGGTGAAGGGGGACAGGCTGTGCTCCTGTTTCCTCCACATCCTGCTTCGCACGGTTAAAAGCCCGGTAAATGCTGTTGCTTTTCGGTGCCCACGCAAGGTATACGGCGGCCTGGGCAAGGGCCAGTTCTCCCTCGGGTGAACCGAGGATGGTGTAGGATTTGTGAGCCCCGAGCGCTACGTCGAGGGCCCGGGGGTCAGCGTTTCCTATATCCTCCGATGCAAAACGTATCATTCTCCGTGCTATGTAGAGGGGGTCTTCTCCTGCCTTGAGCATCCGTACAAGCCAGTAAAGGGCGGCATCAGGATCTGAGCCTCTGAGTGACTTGTGGAGGGCACTGATTAGATTGAAATGCTCTTCACCCGCCTTGTCGTAGAGGAGAGCTTTTTTCCGCAGCGCCTCTTCCGCTATTTGCAGGTCTATCCGGCTGGTGTCTCTCGTCTTTGCGATGAACATTGCAGCTTCAAGGGCGTTTAGAACGGCCCTGCCATCGCCGTCGGCACTTGCAATCACGTGCCTCCTTGCATCCTCCGTGACGGTGTATCCCTCTTTTTTCAACCCGTGGGTCGGATGGTCGAGGGCCCTGGTCATGATTTTACCCAGATCGGCGCTCTTTAGCCTTTCTAGGACGAGGACCCTGCAGCGGGAAAGGAGGGCGCCCCGGATTTCGAATGAGGGGTTTTCCGTGGTTGTACCGATCAGTATGACCGTCCCGTCTTCCGTGTAGGGAAGCAGCGCATCCTGTTGGGCCTTGTTGAAACGGTGTATTTCATCGATAAAGAGTATTACGGGTTTTCCCGTTTTTATCCTCAGGGTTTCAACCTGTTTAATTGCATCCTTGATTTCTTTGATACCGGAGAGCACTGCCGAATACTTGAGGAAGGTGGCTTCGAGTTCCTTTGCGATGATCCTGGCCAGGGTCGTCTTTCCGGAACCGGGGGGGCCCCAGAATATCATGGAGGGGAGTTTTTTCTCCAGAATCGCCGAAGAGAGAAATTTCCCTTCCCCCAGTATGTGGGTCTGTCCGTAGAAGTCATCGAGGTTTTCGGGTCTCAGCCTGTCGGCAAGAGGGGCCGTTTTCCCCCGTTCCCGCTCGTAAATCTCTTTGAAAAGTTCCATCTCGCCCACCTTTTTCCGCAATCTTCTCGAAATTAATCATTCTTAAGAATTTACAATTCTGATAGAATTTCCATCAATAAAAATATTATACGGTATGATGCAAATGGAAAAGGCCCCTCCTGGGGATTAAAGGAGAAAAGTGTTGGAAAATATTGGTATTATTGCCAAGCATACGGAAGAGAAAACTGCCGAGGTCGTCTTGGGCCTCGTCGACTGGATCGAGGGGAAAAAGAAAAAAGCGATTCTCGATCGGGAAACCGCCTCGGTGATGCGTGCGGAAAACGGCGTTTTACGCTCACGGCTTCCGGAAATGTCCGACATCATCGTTGCCATAGGGGGCGACGGGACGCTGCTTTCAGCGGCGAGGGTGGTGGGGGAAACCGGCGTTCCGATACTTGCCGTGAACATGGGCAGCCTGGGGTTCATTACGGACGTAACCCTCGACGAGCTTTACTCGGTTATGGAGTCCGTGGTATCCGGGGACTTCGAGTACGACGAGAGGATGATGCTCGTGTGCCACGTTCACCGTCACGGCGAGAGGGTTGCCGATTATACCGTGCTGAATGACGTGGTTATCAACAAGGGCGCTCTGGCAAAGATAATTGATATCAGGGCCTATGTTGACGAGCTCTACCTGACGACATTCAAAGCCGACGGCCTCATCATATCCACACCCACGGGGTCCACGGCTTACTCCATGTCCGCGGGTGGCCCCATCGTCTACCCGGCGATGAAGTGCATCCTCGTGACCCCCATATGTCCCCACACCCTTACCAACAGGCCTCTCGTCATACCGGATAGCATGGTGATAAAGGCTGAGCTCAGAACCAAGGAAACAGATATTCTGCTCACCCTCGATGGGCAGGTGGGCTTCGGGATCAGGGAGGATGATATAATCGAAGTGAAAAAATCGAAATTGCCCCTCAAGCTCGTCAAGTCGCCTTTTAAAGGTTTTTTCGAGGTCCTCAGGACGAAACTGAAGTGGGGAGAGAGGTAACCCGTTCTTGCTGGCAGAAATTTCCGTCAAAAACATCGCTCTCTTGGAGGATGTGCAGGTCAACTTCCAGGAGGGCTTCAATGTAATCACCGGGGAAACGGGAGCCGGCAAGTCTATCCTCATAGAATCGCTCAAACTTGCCCTGGGGGAGAAGGTTGCCCAGAAACTCGTACCCCAGGCGGCTGAGGGTCTCGTCGAGATAGTCTATGACCTGCAGGGAGACGAGGAAACAGCCTTTTCTCTCGAAAGCGCGGGCTTTTCTCACACGGACACCCTCATCATGAGGAGAAAGGTCTCACCTCACGGCAGGAGCCGCATTTACGTCAACGACTCACCGGCGACGGGACAGTTTGCCGCCGAGATCACATCGGAGTTGGTGAGCATCCTCGGCCAGCATGGATATCAGCGGCTTTTCGGCTCCCGCAATGCGACGAAATTGCTCGATGCCTTCTCAGGGGCGCTCCCCCTGTACAATGAGTACCTGAGCGTGTACAGGAATTGGAGGAAGGTCATCAGGGAGATAGAGGCGCTGAAGGAGGATGCTCCCAACATCTCCGGCAGAATGGAGTGGATTAAAGGGTCCATTGCTGAGCTGACTGCCCTGGACATGAAGCCCGGCGAGGAAAGAGAGATTGAAGAGGAGCTTCCCCTGCTGAAAAACGCAGCAAAGATCAGGGAGGCGATCAGCGTAACCGTCGATATGATCGATCAGGGCGAGGAGAGTTCTCTGTCCATCCTGAAAAGAAGCGTCGACTCCTTAAAAGGAGCATCCCGTTACGATTCCGCCCTTGCCGGGATTGCCACGAAACTCGAAGAGCATATGTTCGGCATCACCGACATTGCGAGGGATCTCATGAAACGGTTTTCCGTGATAGACATCGATGAGGAGAAGTACCAGTTCCTTGCAGAGAGGCTCAGCAACATCAAGCGGCTTTCGAGAAAATATGAGGTTCACCCGGAGGGGCTGCTTCGCAAGGTAGAAGATCTAAAAGAGGAACAGGGGAAAATTCAAAGTTCCATAGACTCGTTGAACTATCTTGCACGGGAGGAGGAGAAACTCAGGGAAAATGTTCTCCGCCTCGGCAGGTCCTTGAGCAAAAGGAGGCGGGAGAGCACCGCCGATTTCGAGGGTTCCGTCCTTGCCGAGCTTTCCGATCTCGGCCTGTCGGGAGCATCGTTCAGAGTCGTAATTTCTGACAGCAGCGAGGACGAACTTTCCTCTTACGGCATCGAGAGAGCCGATTTTTTCTTCTCCCCGTCCTCCTCTTATGAAGGAGGCCCCCTGTTTCATATCGCCTCCGGCGGGGAACTCTCCAGAATCATGCTTGCTGTGCACAATACGGTATCGGCGGGAGAAAAGTTCAAAACCCTCGTTTTCGACGAGGTCGATGCGGGGATAGGTGGTTCGATGGCTGAAGTTATCGGTGAAAAGCTCAAGCAGCTCTCTTCCTCGGCCCAGGTGATCTGCATAACCCACCTGCCTCAGATCGCAGCGCTGGGAGACCATCACATCAAAATCGTCAAGGTCAGGAGCGGGAAGCGGGAAAGGGCTGTTGCAAAGTCCCTCGACCGCAGCGAGAGGGTCGCCGAGATCGCGAGAATGGTGTCGGGGGAGCGGGTCAGCGATGAGGCCAGGAAATATGCCGAAAACCTTTTGAAGAGCGGTTCGAGACGATGAAAATCAGGAGAGCCACTATAAAGGATGCCCGTGAGATCTACGCCTTGATAGCGAGCTTCGCCGCACGGGGGGATATGCTGCCCCGACCGCTCAGCGAAATTTACGAGCACATCCGTGATTACCTTGTCTGCATGGACAACGAGGGCAGGTTGCTGGGAGTGTCCTCGCTTCACATCATGTGGGAAGACCTGGCGGAGATACGCTCTCTCGCCGTCTATGCAGAACATTCAGGGAAAGGAGTGGGCACGAAGCTGGTGGAGGCGTGCATAGATGATGCGATAATCCTGGGGATAAAAAGGATTTTTGCTCTCACCTACAAGCCCCAATACTTCAAGCGTTTCGGGTTCGGCGAGGCGGATAAATCTAGTCTTCCGCAAAAGATCTGGTCTGACTGCCTGAAGTGTTCAAAGTTCCCTGACTGTGATGAGACTGCAGTGATCATGGATATACAGGACGAAAAAAGGGTGCATGAAGAGGCTCATCGATAAGATAGAACGCATGATCTCGAAAAAGGATGTCGACGATTTCGAGGTATCTGCCATTGAGTCGCAGAGGACTACCATCGAGTCGAAGGACGGGAAGGAGGACTTCATAGCCGAATCCGACTCCCGTTCTTTTGCCCTCAGGTTGTTGAAGGGTAACCGTTTGGGTTACGCATACTCCATGTCCGACGATGATGCGTCGCTCAAGGCAATGGTGGAAGGGGCGGATTTTGCCGCGTCGAACCAGGACGAGGACGAGCATGTCCTGCTGCCGGAAGGGCCCCGGAAGTTTCCCGCTGTCCAGTTCTCTCCCCGTGAGAGTCATGTCGACCTGCGGAGAAAGGTCGATTTTGCTGTTGACCTCGAGATGCTCACCAGGGGAAAGGACGGAAGGATTACAAATGTCCGCTACGCTACTCTTCGCGAATCGTCCTTTACCTTTTACCTGAAGAGTTCGCGGGGAGTTGAGGGCGAGTACGAAAAATCTCTCTACCTTGCCTATGTCTACGCCGTTGCCGAAGAAGGTGGACAGTCGGAGACGGGCTTCGCCATCGATTTCGCGGAAACCTTCGAGGGTATCGAATCGCTCAAGGAAAAAGTGGCAGAAGATGCAGCGACGAGAGGGCTCCGGATGCTCGGGGCACAGAGAATAAAGACGGGGCGCTACCCGGTGGTCATAGAGAACGGTGCGATGACGGAGCTCCTGGGGGTGCTGGTGCCCTCTTTCAACGGCAGGAACGTCGCGCTGGGCAAGTCCATGCTCGCAGGCTTACAGGGAAGGAAAGTTTTTTCAGAGCAGATCACCATTCTCGATGACCCGCTCATGCCGGGCGGCATGGGGAGCTGCCCTTTCGACGGGGAGGGGGTAGAGTCGAGAAGAGTCGATATCGTCACGGAAGGCACATGCAGGGAGTATCTCACCGACTCTTACTGGGGCAGGAAGCTGGGAACGGGCACAACGGCAAGCCTGAGGAGGGATAATATAAAAAACGGGCCCGACATCGGTATTTCCAACCTGTACATCGAGCCCGGCATTGCACGGCCCGAAGACATTTACGGCGAACTCGGCAGCGGGGTCCTGTTGACGGGATTCATGGGAATTCACACTGCCGACCCCGTTTCCGGAGATTTTTCCGTTGGCGCCTCGGGAATCTCCTTCGACAAGGGTGAAATGCGCTACCCGGTGAGAACTTTCGCTGTGTCGGGGAATATAGTAGAGTTACTGGGAAGGGTTGTCGCCAGGGGGTCGGATCTCGAGATGTTTGGAAGCACCGGATCCCCATCGATAGCCTTCGAGTTCATCGATGTGGGAGGCGAATGATGGTGAAGAAATTCGTTTTTGACCTCGATAATACCCTCTACTCGCCTGAACTGGGTCTCTGGGAAATTATCGACGGAAGAATAGAGGAATATGTCGGGAAGGTTTTGAATGTGGATCCGGAAACAGCCAGGAGCGTCAGAAAGGGATTCTTGAGGGTATACGGGACGACGCTCAAGGGACTGATGCTGAACCACGGCGTCGATCCTCCCGATTACCTTTCCTTTGTCCACGATGTAGATATCGAGGGGATGATCGAGCGAGACGGGGAACTCCTGGACATGTTCAATTCGATCCCCTACCGTAAATATGTCTTTACCAATGCTTCTTCCGATCATGCTTCACGGGTCTTGACCTCGCTGGGTATCGAAAAGTGTTTCGAAGAAGTCTTCGATATTCACTTCATGGACTTTCTTGCGAAACCGGGGATATACCCCTTCCGGAAGCTCGTGTCATACCTGGGCGTCGATCCTGGATCTATCGTCTTTTTTGACGATTTCGAGGAGAATATCAACACGGCAAAGAAACTCGGCATCTTCTCGGTCCTCGTTTCCCGGAACGGCAAAGGGGCGGGAGCTGACATGGTCATCGACAGCGTGAAAAAAATACCCTCAATCCTCGACGACATTCTAAAGGGCAATGACGATCGGTTCGATAGAAACTAAGAGAAGCGTGAAGGATTCGTGCATATGACATTTGCTTGGTTTACCTTTGTTGCCGGGGTTGTGATCGGGGTCATCGTCGGTTACTTCATCTCGAGC
>JBFFNJ010000099.1:0-7741 GCA_041563215.1 Candidatus Deferrimicrobia bacterium
CGTTCTCTGCGAGGATTGCCACGAGGGGATCAGCGAGGTCTACGGCAGATCGAGGCATGGTCTTGCCCGGGACGAGGAGAAAGTCCTCTTTGCCCCCGGTTGCTCGGATTGTCACGGTGCCCACTATATCAGTGAAATTTCAGCGCCATCGTCGCCCGTCTACTTCAACAATCTTCCGGGCACCTGCGGGAGATGTCACGGAAACGCCGAATTCGTGAAGAAGGCCGGCATCAGCCTGCGTGAGGTCTATGCGCTCTATGAGCAGTCGATCCACGGAAGGGCCGTGAGCGCGAAGGGGTTGAGCATATCGGCAACCTGCGTCGACTGCCACGGATCCCACGACCTGCTCAGGGCGGGAGACCCCGAATCTACCGTCTTCAAAAAGAACATCCCCGCCACCTGCGGAAAGTGCCATTACGGCATCTACTCCGTGTACATAGAATCGACACACGGGAGGGCCGCAACAAAAGGCCTTCCCGATGCACCCGTCTGCACCGACTGTCACGGGGAGCATGAAATCGCCCCTTCCGTTGAAACGGCGTCGTATGTTTCCCCCCTCGCTATTTCCACGACCACCTGCCCCAGCTGTCACGATGCGCAGCGCATCGTGAAAAAGTTCGGCCTGGAGACGGGGAGGACCCGCTCCTACCGGGAGTCCTATCATGGGTTGGCCCAGAGACTGGGAGACCAGATGGTGGCAAACTGCTCCTCCTGCCACGGGTCCCATGCGATATACCCCTCCTCGGACAGGCGCTCGACGGTTTTTCCGGGCAACCTGAAGATTACCTGCGGCCAGTGCCATCCCGGCGCCTCGGAGAAGTTCGCCTCCGGCACGATCCATGGCGGGGGCGCGGGAATAGGCGAGGTGGTGAAGGGGCTGGTGAAGTACTTCTATATCTGGCTCATCGTCCTGACGATCGGGTTCATGCTGTTGCACAACGGGCTGGATTACGTGAAAAAGATCAGGGTTCACATGAAGAGGCAGAGGCTCGAGCGGAGCTATGAGAGGATGAACAGGATCGAGAGGATTGAACACATCTTCATGATCCTGTCATTCTTCGGTCTCGTGATCACCGGCTTTGCCCTGAAATTTTCCTGGTCGATTCCCTTCTTTGAAAAGGGGGACAACGAGTTTTTGCGCAGTTTCATCCACCGGGGTTTTGCCCTCCTCATGGTGGGTGTGTGCCTCCATCACCTCGGCTACCTCATCTTCGACCCGAAGGGGAGGAAACTCTTCGTGGATATGATGCCCCGGTACAAGGATGTGAAGGACATGATCCAGGCCATCAGGTATTACCTCGGCCTGGCTAAGGAGCGGCCCGCCTTCGACCGGTTCGGATACGTGGAGAAGCTGGAATATTTTGCCCTCATCTGGGGGTCGATCATCATGATTGTCACGGGCTTTATCCTCTGGTTCGAAGAGGAGTCGATGCGCCTCATCCCCATGTGGGGTATCGATGTTGCGACGATCATCCACTATTACGAGGCGATCCTGGCCACCCTGGCGATCATTGTCTGGCATCTTTACTTCGTTATCATAAATCCGGACGTGGCTCCCATGTCCTTTACCTGGATCGACGGGAAGATATCGCACCACCACATGGAGATCGAGCATCCCCTGGAACTCAAGAAGATGGAAGGGAAGAAGGGCGATGAGGGTGAAAAGGGGAAAAAGGGCGGTGAACTGAGCGTTACAACCTGAACACCTTAGGAAAAGGGGAAAAAATGTCCCGAACGAAAGTGATGTTGTTCGTGTGTTCCCTGATTGCCCTGCTCTGCGCCCCCCCCGCGTCTGCTGCGGGAGGGGATGTGCCGAAGGTTTTGCAGTGCCTCTCCTGCCACGGGAAAGAGGGTCGAAAGACAGGGGAAAAGGAGGGGGTGGCACCCCCCATGGTCGATCCCGGCGTGCTGGAGAGGTCGGTCCATTCCGGTTCGCTCTGCACGTCCTGCCATGCCGAAGCCGCTGAAATTCCCCACAGGGAAAAGCCGGGGAAGGTAACGTGCGGCTCCTGCCATGAGAGCGAGGCGCGCTCCTACCAGGCCAGTATTCACGGGATAGATTTTTTGAAGGGGGAACCGGACGTTCCCGGTTGCACCACCTGTCACGGAAAGCACGATGTCTTATCCGTGGACGACCCCAGATCTGTTTCCTTCTCCCTCAATATCGTGGACGTGTGCCTGGGCTGTCACGAGGACGAGAAGGTAGAGATGGAACACGCGCTTCCGGGGATCGAGTACTTCAAAGCATACAGGGATTCGGTCCACGGAATGGCCGTGAAAAAAGCGGGCTTGAACGTTGCTGCCGTCTGTCCCGATTGCCACGGGAACCACAAGATCCTGCCCGCCGACAACCCCGAGTCGAAGGTGAACAGGCTCCAGATACCATCGGATTGCGGGAAGTGCCATCCGGGGATACAAAAGGATTACGACGAGTCTATCCACGGAAGGGGCCTGCGGGCCGGCATCATGGATTCTCCCGTCTGCACCAATTGTCACGGTGAGCACACCATAGCCAAGATCACCGACCCCTCGGCGAAGGTCTATGCGAAGAATATTCCCAGTACCTGCGGGTCCTGTCACGAAAGCGAGGTAATATCCTCGCGGTACGCGCTGCCCAAGAAGCGGTTTTCCACCTTCATGGATTCCTTCCACGGGATAGCCCTGGAGTATGGCATGACGAAAACGGCAAACTGCGCTTCCTGCCACGGCTACCATCTCGTCCTTCCCTCATCGGACCCCCAGTCGCAGGTAAACGTTAACAACATCCCCACCACCTGCGGTCAGTGCCATCCGAAGACATCCGCCAATTTCGCCCGGGGCAAGATCCACGTCGAGGTATCAAGGGAGGGGCACAAAGGGGTCTGGATGGTGAGGGTTTTCTACACACTCTTTATCACCGCCCTTGCCCTGCTCTTCATCCTCCACATCGGCTTCGATCTGATACAGAGGAAACGGGACAGGAA
This sequence comes from Candidatus Deferrimicrobia bacterium, assembly GCA_041563215.1. Lineage (GTDB taxonomy): Bacteria > Desulfobacterota > Deferrimicrobia > J040 > J040 > WVXK01. The sequence continues at coordinate 2,964 of JBFFNJ010000099.1, forward strand.
GGGGAAACGTGCCGGCAGCGGGGAGGAATGAGGGTGAGAGTTTTCGAGTTCGATGAAGAGAGGGAGAAAGAGAGGTACGTCGAGATAATGCCCATATTTTTCCGGGTTCAGCACCTGATACTGATGATCACCGTTGGCGTGCTGTTCCTGAGCGGGTTTACGGTCCTGTTCCACCAAACGAGGGCAAGTGAGCTGCTCGTGGCCATGGAGGGGGGCGTCGAGGTGAGGGGACTTCTCCACCGGTCTGCTGCCGTGGTCCTTTTGTTTCTCGTACTCTATCATCTCTACTACATCCTCTTTTCACGGGAGGGGCGGGAGGAGTTTCAAAAGCTGAAGCTGAAAAAAAAGGACATTGCCGACTTCATCGGCGTGTTACGGTTCAGCCTGAGGTTGAGCGATGTCTATCCCGAACTCGACCGGTACAGCTACAAGGAGAAGTTTCAGTACTGGGGGGTAAACACGGGACTTCTGATCATGATCCTGAGTGGCTTCATTCTCTGGTTCGAAACGGCGAGCATGCAGCTCTTTCCCAAATGGGTCCTCGATATCGTCCTGATCATCCACGGCTACGAAGGGATGATCGTCTTTATCATCCTGCTTTTCTGGCATCTCTACAACGTGCACTGTTCCCCGGGAAACTTCCCCATGAACCGGGTATGGATAACGGGGAAGGTGGACAGGGAGTTGTATTCCCGGGACCGGCGCGGATACACGGGAAAAAAGTGAATGGGAGGGTATAAAATGAGTCCGGCAGTCAAGAGAACACTGGTCGTTGCCTCGCTTATTTTTGTGGCCGCCATTTTCGGAGGAAGGGGAGAGGCAAAGATCTCCCTCGAAAAGTGTACCATCTGTCACGGAAAGTCTGAGTTCAGAAAGGTTCTCGTAGACGGGAAAGTGCGAAATCTCTACGTGACCCAGACGAGTCTCATGGGGTCGGTTCACGGAAAAAAGGGCTGCGTGGACTGCCATTTCGACGTGATGGAGATTCCCCACAGGCAGAGGCCCAAGAAAGTTACCTGCACCCATTGCCACTACAAGGGAAATCCCGAGGGAGCACCGCAATCCGATGTGTATCTAGAGTATTTCAAGAGCATTCACGGCCAGAAGATCGCCCAGGGCAACGACAAGGCCCCTCTCTGCCAGGATTGTCACGGTTCCCACGATATAAAGCACACGAAGGTTCCCGGGTCAAAGGTATCGAAAGAGAACGTGGCAGAGACGTGCGGAGCCTGCCACATGAAGATCTATGCGAACTTTGCCTCGAGCATACACGGCGTGAAGGCCGCCGAGGGCAACCTGGATGCCCCCTCCTGCCCCGACTGCCACGGGGAGCACAATATTTACCAGCACCTTGATCCCAAGTCCACCGTGTATGCCACCCACGTGCCCGTTCAGTGTTCGAAGTGCCACGCATCTGTCGCCCTCATGAGCAAGTACGGGATAGATGCAGAACCCGCGGAGACTTACAAGGAGAGCTTTCACGGCGTGGCGAGCAAGTTTGGCGCAAAAAGCGTTGCGAACTGTGCTTCCTGCCACGGCACGCACGACATACGCCCTCCCGAGGATCCTCTCTCGATGGTCAATCCCCAGAATGTCCCGAAAACCTGCGGGCAGTGCCATCCCGGGGCCAACGCAAATTTCGCCGCAGGCAAGATGCACATCGACGCTTCAAAGAGGGAAGCGGGTATCGTTTATTACGTGGCGGCATTCTTCAAGTACCTGACGATAACGACGATGCTTGCCCTTATCGTGCACATATTCCTCGACCTCTATGGCAGGACGAGGAGGTTCAAGGAAGGAAAATAATTATTTCTCGAGGGGTGAACCGATGGATTTGAAAGAAAAGGGGTATGAGGATCACATAGACGAGGAGGTGGAGAGGGAACTCGATCAGCTCTCGAATGATTTGACAAAGGACGACAGGGACCGCTTGAGAGAGGTGGTGAGGGAGCGGGTACACAGCGAGATGAGAAAAGAGGCGGAGAGGCTCCGGGAGGAGAGAGCAAGCGAGCTGAAGAAAAAGGTCCGGGAGGAGAAGAAAAAACTCGAAAAGAAAGAGAAGGAGGAGGAAGAGTATTTCATCAGGTTCAACAAGAACTTCCGATTCCAGCACATGGTCATGTTCACGGCCTGTTTCCTGTTGATCTTCACGGGACTCCCGCTGAAATTCCCCGATTTTTTCATATCCCAGATTCTCATGACGATTTTTGGAGGGGTTCAGGGCAGCACACTGATTCACCGGATAGGTGCGATACTTCTCATCTACTTCATGGTTCACCATTTTTTTTACTGCATTTTTTCAAAAGATGGGAGGAGGGATTTCATCAAGCTCATACCCGTTCCGAAGGATGCCAGGGATCTGGTGATCAATGTGAGGCATTTTATCGGGAAAAATCCGGAGCGGCCGAAGTTCGACCGTTTCAGTTACATAGAGAAGTTTGACTACTGGGCCGTCTACTGGGGCTGCGTCATCATGATCGGCTCGGGTCTTCTGCTCTGGTTCGAGGAGATAACCATGAAGTACATCCCCAAGTACTGGGTGGATATTGCGAAAGAAGCCCACTCAGACGAAGCGCTCCTTGCCACGCTTGCCATCGTGATATGGCATTTTTACAACGTCCACTTCAATCCCGACAGGTTTCCTGGATCGCTCATGTGGTGGCACGGCAAAATTTCGAAGCATGAGATGATCGAGGAACACCCACTCGAGTACGAACGGTTGATGAGAGAGAGAGAAGAGCAGGAAAAAAGCGTGGAGGTCGAGACGAAATGAAGGAGATGATAAGGGGATTTTTCGACTGGGTGTATACCTACAAGAAAACGCTCACCAAGGTGGTTATCGTTCTCGCCATTTTCTTCATTGCCTTCAATGGGCTCTTTTTCGTGTCCGCCTACTACCCCAAGTCCTGCATCGTCTGTCACTACATGGACCCGTTCTACGACCAGTGGAAGACTTCCAAGCACGCGGGGGTGAACTGTCTCGAGTGTCATGATTTCAAGCCGCTCTTTATCACGGTGACCACGATAAAGTACTTCACCAATCTCTACAATCCGAAACCCCACGCGGTAGTCGACAATGCGGCATGCACGGCCCAGGCATGCCACGCGAGCCGCATCGACAAGCCGGAGGAGTATCTCGCCGGCGATATTATCTTCGATCACCGGGAGCACATGACGAAGTTGAAAAGGGGGGAGAGCCTGCGCTGTACCTCCTGTCATTACCAGATCGTCCAGGGGGAGCACATTTCGGTGGACAAAAGGGTCTGTTTCCTCTGCCACTTCAAGGGTATGAGCAAGGGACAATCTGTGGGAGGGTGCCCTTCCTGTCACGGAACGCCCAAAAAGGTTGTGGAGAGGGAGGGGTTCTACTTCTCCCACGATTCCTACCTGAAAGTCGGCGTCGAGTGCAAGGAGTGTCACATAAATGTGGCAACGGGAAGCGGAGATGTCCCGGAGGGCAAATGCTTCGAATGCCACGTGGCGCGGGACCGGGCGAAGTATGACCACCTGGCCCTGCACAGGAATCACGTAACCGCCGGAGGGTTCGAGTGCCTGAAGTGCCACGACGAGATAAAACACGGGGAGGTGGAGCTCGTCAGGGTGTTCGAGGTGAAGTGCGACACCTGCCACAAAAAGCTCCACTCCAATCAGAAGGAGATGTACATGGGAACGGGGGCGCGGGGTGTTCCCGATACCCCCTCGAGGATGTTTACGGCACAGGTTGCCTGCGACGGATGCCACACGCAGGCGGTCCAGGAAGTCGAGGGGGGGATACGCGTCAGGGGGGAAAAGCGCCTCATGGCAGAGAAAAGAAGCTGCGTGGTGTGTCACGGCGAGAACTATGACCACATGGTCGATGACTGGATCGCCTCGAGCAGGCAGCTCGAAAAAATGATGGACAGGGTTCGGGCCGAGGCCGGGAAGATAAACGGGAAAGCGCACAACAGCCCCAACGCCCGCTATGTGGAGACCATGGTCGACGATATACAGTACAACTATGAGTTTTTGAAGTCGGGGCGCGGGGCTCACAATATCGAGTACGCCTGGAAGATCGTGAAGACGGCCCACACGCAGATGGACCTTGCAACGAACCTGCTCGGGCAGCCCTCTGTTGCGAGGCCTCCCTTGATCGAAAAAGAGTCCGGATACTGTACCGAGTTCTGCCATACAAGGCTGGGCGTTCCGGGTACGGTCAATTTCCAGGAGATGCAGCTCGATTTTCCCCACCAGACCCATATCAAGGATATCGGGATCGAGTGTGTTGCCTGCCATTCGCCGAAAGAGCACAAGATGCGCATCGTGACGAAGACGGAGTGCATGTCCTGCCACCACGAGGCCATGGACGTGGAGTGTTCGGAGTGCCACGGCGCACAGGCCAGGCTCTACGCCGGGGATGTAACGGTCGAGGGGATCGACCCCGCTCCCGACTACATGAAGGAAGGAGATGTGGGTTGCTCCGAATGCCACGATCTTAAAAGCGACCAGCCCCAGAACGTGGTCACGGTGAAGGAGAAGTGTGCAAGCTGCCACGACAACAATGAGTCCTACGCCGAAATGGCCCTCACCTGGGAGAAGGAGATACTGGAGCTGGAGAATCGCATAGCCGTGGACCTGGAGGAGGCCACCGATCTGGTGCAGAGGAGAAGGAGACTCGGGAGGGATACGGCAAAACTCGAAGCTCTTCTTGAGTCGGCACGCACGTCCTATACGTTGGTCTCCACTGGACGGGGAATTCACAACTACGAGCTATCCAGCGCCATGCTCGAAAAAGCCCTCGC
>JBFFNJ010000100.1:0-7676 GCA_041563215.1 Candidatus Deferrimicrobia bacterium
ATATCCCCCCCCGAAGGTTACGGCACGGCCAGGCCCGAAGGGCCCGCCCCGGACATCGAGGTGAGCAGGTAACGGAAAGAAGATGGGCGGAGGTTTACGATGAAAGACTTGCTCGTCGGTCGTATCACAAAGGTTCTGGATCCGGAACGGATCGCCATAGAGGTCACGCAGGTAGTGAGAAGCCATCATTTTGAATATGGCACGGAAGAGGAGGTCCACATAAAAGTGTTGAAGACCAACATGATGGGGATCCTGAAGAGGGTGAGCCCGAACCTCTTTCTCGAGCCGAGGCTGTCAGGGAGCGGGGTTATGTGCCTCGTCGGGGCCCGCCGTGCAAGCGGGTGTATCGAGGCGGATGTGTACGTCCTTGACCGGAATGTCCGTGACGAAGCGGGAGCGGCGTGAAGCTCACCGCAAGAGCCCTTTGCGGGGGCAGGTGAATCAGTATCTGAAAAGAGGAGGGTGAGGCCATGAAGGATTTCATCAAAGGGTGCGTGCTGAACGTTATCGACGAGAATTCCATCGAGATCGAAGTTACGCAAACCGGGAGAGCCAATCGGGGCGCCTACGGAGGGAGGGAGAGGATCCAGATAGCAGAGATAAAACCGTTCCTCGTCTTCAGGCAGAACGATTATCGCTGGAAAGCATTTCTCGAGAAGGCACTGCTCGGGAAAGAAGTTTCCTGCCTCGTAAACAGCCGGGACGACCGGGGAAACATAGAGGCTGATATTTTTCTCCTGTAACAGGGCAACTGCAGGCAAACCCTATCCAGAAAGGAGGCCTAAAATGTCGAACAAAGATTTCCTGATAGGTAACGTCATCCACGTCCTGGATGGTGACACCTTCGAGTTGACGGTTACCCGGGTGGGAAGAAAGAACCGGCACCTATACGATGAGGAAGAAAAAATACACATAAACAAGTTGAAGCCCGCTGAGATCGTCTCCCTCGTCGGCGCACGTCCGAAGCCGCTGCTGGAGAGGATGTTGATGAAGCGGGAGGTCATGTGCCTCGTAAATTCCCGTGAGCCCGGGGGCAAGATCGAAGCGGACGTGTTTATCATGTAATCCCTGACCGGCCTGATGGTACGGTACAGGCCTCTCCACGGGCCGTAAGGGCTGCCCTAACGCGTTCTCTTCGAGAAGCTTTCAAGGTCACCGGGAGTGTTTATGTTCACCAGGGAGTCTTTACAGCCCCCCTCAGATTCAATCTTCGCCTCAGGGACGATTTTCGCCTTCAGGCTCCCAACGACGTTCAACGCCTTCCTCTCCCCTGCCCCTATCAGTCTCCCGACAGTCTCGGCAGCCCCCTTCCTGTAGACGGCGCAGAGCGGGTGTGTTCGTCCTCCCGCACGGGGAATGACGAGATCGAGATCGGATCTGGAATCGGATTCGAAGACATCGAACAGGTACTCGACGAAATCGGGGGACAGAAGCGGCATGTCCACCCCGCAGATAAATACACCCCCCCCGGAAGCGTGCGTGAGCGCCGTGTAAATTCCGCCGAGGGGCCCGACCCCGCTGATCAGATCGGTGACGACGGACACATTCGGGGGGACTCTCGGGAGGTTGATATCGTTCGAGGTGACGATGAGTATCTCCCCGGCTGCTTTCTCCAGGCTCTTTGCAATGATCTCGAAAAAGTACTTGCCCCCCGACTCGAGGTAGGCTTTGGGTTTCCCCATCCTCCTTCCGGCGCCCCCGGCGAGAATGGCCGCGCTTCTCATGTGCGAAAGACCGTGACCGTTTCTCCCTTCGACACCCTCTGCGAGCCGGCGGGAGCGATCATGATAGCGTTCGTTGCCACCATCGTGCTGATCATACCCGACCCCTGCTTCTTGAACGGGGAGAACCGATATGCCGGGAACTCGCCCTCGAGATTTCCCCTGCAGAAAACGGTAACTCCCTCCTTCTTCGGGAAGTCATCGGTAAGGGTTGCCGTGAGGTACTCCCCGTAGGGGGGATTGAACCCCCGGGTTTTGAAGAGGGCGGGCTTCACGAAAGCCTCGAAGGTGACAAACGCCGATCCCGGGTTACCGGGAAGGGCAAAAATCAGCGTCTCTTTCCGCTTTCCGAACCCGAAGGGTTTTCCCGGGCGAATTGCCACCTTCCAGAATGCCATCCTCGCCCCCCCCTTTTCGAGAGCCGTTTTCAGGTAGTCGTGGGCCCCCATGGATATGCCACCGAAAGTGATGAGGAAGTCGAACCGGTCGGCCTTTTCTGTAATAAATGAAGTCAAAAGTCGCTCATCGTCGGGAAAGATCCCGTGTATCTCGGGCCCCCCCCCATATTTCTCCACGAGTGAGCATATCATCGGGCTGTTGGAATCGCGGATCTTAGCGCCCGTTATGTCCTGACCGTGGTCAACGAGCTCAGATCCCGAAGAGAGTATGCCTACCCGGGGCTTCCTGAATACCTCGACCTCTTTGTACCCGTTGGCGGCGAGAAAGGATATCTCCGAAGGCCTGATGAGTGTCCCGGCATCTATCCCCCGTTCACCCGCGGTGAAATCCTCCCCTGCCCTGCGGATATTCGACCCCGGGGGGTATTCCCTGAAAACCCAGACTTCATCGCCTTTCAGTTCCGTATCCTCCACGATCACCACCGTGTCGGCACCGCCGGGCACCTTCGCCCCCGTTCCTATCCTGGCCGCCTCCCCGGGCCCGACCGCACAGGGCTCAGCTATGCCGGCTGGGATATCCCCGATGAATCTCAAAACAACCGGGCTCTCCCGGCTCGCCCCTCTGGTCGAGGCGGCAACGACGGCATAGCCATCCATCGCCGAATTGTCGAAGGGCGGAAGATCTGACCGGGCGAATGCATTTTCGGCGATCACCATACCGGCACACTTTTCCAGAGGTAACTTTTCCGTTCCAAGGGTATTCACCGAATCCAGGATGATTTTGAGACCGTCTTCATACGCTATCATCCGTCCCTCCTTGTCCATGATCATCGCCACGCCTTTCGGGCATGCCAAGTATGAACTCCACGATCCCGTCTATGTCATCCGGGGAAAAAACCGGGATGTGCGTGCGCGCCCTGCCTCTGCTGACGAATGCGACGATATTTTTCCCCCTGAGCAAGCCATCATCCCCGCTTCCCGTCACCTCGATTGCCGGGATGTCCTCGTTCCCGAATCCCTCAACGATGGCTACGCCTCCTTGATCCACAGCACCGAGCACATCATCGAGCGATCCCCCCTTTTTCGAGATATCCACCGTGATCCCCTCCCCGCAAAAGATCGCTCTCATCGCTCCCGATTCAAGGATCCGTGACGTATCCTTTCCTTCGGGAGCGAAAGAAAAGTCATGGTGTGAGTGCTTGATGTAGGTGACGCCAAACCCCCGGGACGCCATCTCTTTCGCCACCTTTTCGATGAGGGTCGTTTTCCCCTCACCCGACCTCCCTGTAACGGCAATCACCTTCAATACACCCTCCAGAAAAGGAGATAAGTGAACAGCGGGGACTGTCTCCGCTCTTGATCCCGCACCGGTCAAAAGAAAAAATATGCCCGTGTGAATATCGCTTCGTCTTTTTATTGTATCTACTTCATCGGCATTGTATAGAGGCACCGGGAAGAAGTTGTTCCCTTTTTTTCAGGCAATCCGCCGGGCCTGACATCCATTCGATTCACTTTTGCGTTTGCCACGGCGAACATTACCCCTTACAATTTATAAAATTGGTGCGCCCTTAGCTCAATGGACCAGAGCACCTGGCTTCGGACCAGGGGGTTGGGGGTTCGAATCCTCCAGGGCGCGCCAGGAAATTACTCCCCCCGAATGGGGGGGGGTGATCGTATCATCCCTTTTTTCCTGGCAAATTTTCAACGCGACCGTTTCGCCTCCAGGACGACGTCTCTTAATCGTTTCACGCTCCCGCAGATTTCATCCTCACAGACTACGGCCGAGATTACGGCAACGGCAGTTGCTCCCGCCTTGATAACCGAGGCGGCGTTCTCGTGGTTGATGCCACCTATTGCCACAAGAGGTATGTCCGTCGCCTTTCTCGCCTCTTTTATGAATGACAGCCCCACGGGGCTGCCCGCGTCCCCCTTTGCCTCCCAGGTCTCGAACACGGGGCCGACGCCGATATAGTCGACACCTGCCGCGCAGGCCTCACGAAGCTCCAGGGCCGTTCCCGCCGAAGCCCCGAGCAGAAGCGGCTTCGGATAAATCGAGCGAGCAGCCGGGTAGGGGAAGTCATCATACCCCACGTGGACGCCGTGGGCTAAGGAGGCCAGGGCAATATCAATCCTGTCGTTGACGATGAAGACTCTTTTGAAGGATTCGGCGATCTCCCGGAGCCCGCGGGCTGTTTTAAGGAGTTCACCGGGCGTTTGCCCCTTGTCCCTGAGCTGCACCACGTCGGCACCGCCCCGGAATGCCTCCTCCGCCACGAGCGCATGGGGCCTCATCCCCGAGAGGCGGTAATCGGTGATGACGTAAACGCTCCATCCTGATGGATCCATCCCTTCAACTCCTCATATGACCGCCATGCCAACCGAAGCCTACCCGTGCACGGCTGTTTTCTCGAGAACGAGGGCAGCCGCCTTACCCGGAGATGGGGCGGCAATGATCGCCGATATCAGCGCAACCCCGAATGGCTTCCCCTCAGCCATCACGCGATCGATCGTATCCGGCTTTATCCCTCCCAGCGCGAAGACGGGTATGCCTACCGCCCTGACCACCTCGGCAAGCTTTACCACTCCTGCGGGAGGACCGAAGGCCTCCTTCGAGGGCGTTTTGAAAACCGGCCCGAAAGTAAGAAAGTCAGCCCCTTCCTCCTCGGCCCTCTTTGCCGACTGGAGGGAATGCGTCGAACGCCCCACGGTCATGCCGCCGCAGATCCTTTTCGCATCCGCAACGGGGATCGACGCCTCACCCAGATGCACTCCGTCAGCCGTAACAGAAAGTGCAACGTCGATACGGTCGTTTACGAAGAGTTTCGCGCCGTACCTCGCGGTGAGTTTCCTGGCCTCCGATGCAAGTTGGAAGAGATCCCTTCCCGTCATGTCTTTTTCCCGCAGCTGAATCGCACCTATCCCGGATTCGAGTGCCTCCTCGAGAACCTCGAGAAGACCTCCACGCTTCGCCTGATGACGGTCGGTTATGAGATAAACACGAAAATCTATTTCCCCGGTTTCCATGGGAAGATCAGAAAAACGTCCCGTCGAGGGGGCTGGATGCGGTGGCATAGAGTTTTCGGGGGATCCTCCCCGAAACGTAGGCCTTCCGGCCGGCCATGACCGCGAGCTTCATCGCCTCTGCCATCTGCACCGGGTCCCGGGCGCAGGCGATCCCCGTGTTCATGAGCACCCCGTCACAGCCGAGCTCCATGGCGATAGCCGCATCGGATGCCGTGCCCACGCCGGCATCGACGATGACCGGAACCCGCGCCTGTTCGAGCAGGATCCTCAGGTTGAAGGGATTGCGCACACCGAGCCCAGAACCGATGGGGGCAGCCAGCGGCATGACTGCCGCGCAGCCCACATCCTCCAGTTTTCTGGCCACGATCGGGTCATCGTTGGTATAGGGAAGAACGGTAAAACCTTCTTTTACGAGATACGCGGATGCCTCGATGAGCTGCTCCGTGTCCGGGAAGAGTGTCTTCTCATCACCGATGACCTCGAGCTTCACCATCTCGGACATTCCCGCCTCCCGTGCGAGCATGGCCGTCCTGATCGCGTCCTCCTTCGTGTAGCAGGCAGCCGTGTTGGGAAGAATCAGGTACTTGGACTCGTCCAGGTAGTCGAGAAGGGATTCGCCGCTTTTTCCGGTGAGGTCGACCCTCCGCACTGCAACGGTGACGATTTCCGTTCCCGATACCTCGAGGGCCTTCACCATGGTGGGGAAATCCGGGTACTTCCCTGTTCCCAGGATGAGCCTCGATTGAAACTGCCGGTTTCCTATCGTGAGCGCCGTGCCCATATGGCTGCCTCCTTGTTTTTCTATCCGCCCCCCACGAAATGGACGACCTCTATCCTATCGCCGTCCCGGAGGATGGTTGCCCCGTAGTCGCCTTTTCCCACGATTTTCCTGTTCAGCTCAACGGCCACACGGGAACTCCTGATTTCGAGTATCTCGAGCATCTCCGTGACGCTCACCTGGCCTTCGAAGGTATATCTCGACCCGTTCACGATGAGCTCCACCGCGCCTTTCCCTCCTTCAGAATTTTCTGTCCTTTTCCCCGCCAAGAACACTTTGCAGCTGCCGTTGAAATTCCTCCTCAAGATGCGGGGCCACGGAAGCCGACTCCCTTCTTACCAGGTCGAGGCACTTGCCGGCAAGGCTCTCGTCCTCCAGTCCCACGGCATGCTCGGCCAGGCTGAGAAGGGCATTTACGTGACAGATATCGCTTATTTTGCCCTCCGTTGCAATCCCCGTAAACCTCTGGCCGGTTCTACCGCTCCGGTAGCAGCTCGTGCAGAGGCTCGGGATGTGGGAGCCGTCGATCAGAGCCTCGATCATCTCGTCCAGGGATCTTTTGTCCTCAACGGTGAACTGCTCTCCCTTCCCGGAGTGGGTGGGCCTTGCATACCCCCCCGGCGACGTCTGTGACCCGGCGCTTATCTGCGATGCGCCCGCATGAAGGGCCTTCTCGCGCAGCCATCCCGGCTCGCGGGTCGATACCACCACACCCGCCGCGGGGACGCAGAGGCGATAGGCGGCAACGATCCTCAAAAAATCGGTATCCGAAACCGGGTGGGGAGGGCTGAGCAACATCGCTCCCGGGGCATACGTGAATCTGGGGACGGACAGCGTGTGCGGCCAGAAGCCATAACGCTCCCTGAGATAGGTTGCGTGAAGCACGGTGGCTATGGCATCGAATTTCCAGTCATACAGGCCAAAGAGCACACCGATTCCCACGTCATCGAATCCTGCCTGGACGGCCCTGTCCATGCAGGAGAGCCTCCAGAGGTAATCCGCCTTTTTCCCCGACGGGTGCATTTCCTGGTAGGCTCGCCTGTGGTAGGTTTCCTGGAACACCTGGTACACCCCCGCTCCCGCCTCCTTGATCTTCCGCAAGTCCGCAACCGGCATCGGGGCCGAGTTGAGGTGGAGCATCCGTATGCCGGTTGTGCCGTATATCGACATCATGACATCGGCAATATAGTCCGCCTGCCCGGGCCCCGCGCTCTCACCGCAAACCAGGAGCAACCTCCGGTAGCCCTTCGCCATGAGGAGGGAGGCTTCCCGCGCAGCTTCCTCGGGACTGAGGGTAATCTCCTGCCTCGACGGATTGTCTCTCCTGAAACCGCAGTAAATGCAGTTGTTATGACACCGGCTCGAAATGTACAGGGGGGCGAAGAGAACGATCCGCTTCCCGAAAAGGGTCCTCTTCAGCTCCCCTGCTCTCTCGATCATGAGAGCGGTAATATTCGGGTCATCGGTGAGGAAAAATCGGGATGCATCGAGGGGAGAGAGCGGATTTCCCGGAGCGACTCTGTTCAGTATCTCACCGGCCTCATCCTCTGAAAGGGGGGTTGCCCCCGAAAGGAACCTCCCCGCCAGATCTTCGATGCCCTCGAGTTGGACACCCTTGAGGGTTTCCCGGACAAGCATGGTGACTCCTCTTAAAAAAGAAAAACCGCATCCGGCGCGGATACGGCTGCTCACCCCTGATGTGTTGAAGCGTCTGCAATGGGAAAAATCGGTCGCGCTCCCTACGCCGGCATTACC
>JBFFNJ010000101.1:0-7539 GCA_041563215.1 Candidatus Deferrimicrobia bacterium
AGCATGGACCTGTCACTTCGACCGAGACGGATCGACGAGTACATCGGGCAGAAAAAGATCGTCGAGAACATCAATCTCTACATACAGGCTGCCGTGAAAAGAGGGGAAACCCTAGACCATGTTCTGATATCTGGCCCACCTGGACTGGGGAAGACGACGCTTGCCCACATAATAGCGAACGAGATGAGGATTCCCATTCAGACTACAACCGGCCCGGCAATAGAGAAAAAAGGAGATCTTGCAGCGATTCTGTCGAACCTTGAACAGAGTCAGGTTCTTTTCATCGACGAAATCCACAGACTATCCCCTGCGATTGAAGAGATACTCTATTCAGCGATGGAAGATTTTTTTATCGATGTCGTGATCGGGCAAGGCCCTTCAGCCCGGACGATAAAACTCGCCCTCCCGCCCTTTACCCTCATAGGGGCTACAACCAAGACGGGCCTCCTGACATCCCCACTTCGGGACCGTTTTGGGGTGGTACTCAGGCTCGAGTATTATACCCCCGAGGATTTGGTGATGATCATTCTCAGGTCGGCGGGTGTTCTCGGGATAGAAATAGACAGGGAAGGAGCTTACGAGATTGCGAAAAGGTCGAGAGGGACTCCTCGGGTGGCGAACCGACTCCTGAAAAGGGTAAGGGATTACGCAGAGATAATGGAGGATGGCAAAATCAGCGTCAAATCTGCGGGAATGGGCCTTGACCTGATGGATATAGATTCCTCGGGCCTCGATATGATGGACAGGAAAATCCTGTCCGTGATCATAGACAATTTTTCAGGTGGTCCCGTTGGCATCGAGACGATAGCCGCAAGCGTGAGCGAGGAAAAGGATACACTGGAGGACGTTTATGAACCGTACCTCATTCAAAGGGGCTTCATAAACAGGACCCCGAGGGGCAGGGTTGCGACAAATCTCGGTTATAGCCATCTGAAAAGGAAGTTGCCCCCCTCCTCTGAACAGGAAGATCTTTTGTGATGGAGAAAAGTCTATCGTTTCATCGTGGAGAGGATACCTATGGATTTGAACTGGCTTGGCAGAATCCTCGCGCTGGCGGGCATCCTGCTCTTCATCGTTGGCGTCCTGTTGATGTTTTTTCCGAAGATTCCCTTCCTGGGAAAGCTTCCCGGGGATATTTACATCAAACGGGAAAATTTCACCTTTTACTTTCCCATCACCACCTGTATCCTACTCAGTGTTATCGTAACCCTCATTCTTATGCTTTTCAAAAAATGAAGCACTCTGCTTCAACAAGCCTGCCCGGGCAATTTGTAATTCACTTGAGATGAGTTAAGTCGTGGTTTTTTTGTATTTTGGATGGGAAATTAGACGCTAAACTTTTAAAAAGATTAATTCTCTTGACGCGGATTGAGTCTCAACCGGTGTGGCAATAACGCAACATGGCTGTTTTATAATTGCAACGCACAACAGGGTGTTGTTTTTTATGATCCTCCTACTTCGTGCCTAATATATTGATATTATTAGCGTATTGGCATAAGAAAGAAATACAATAATTGGTATGTAAGTTGCAACAATCTTCTATCGATGAAAATTTCTCTCGTTAAAGACGGATATCAGAAAACGATAAACGCACCCGTTCAATTTTCCGGTGTCGGCCTCCACACAAACAGGCAGGTCATGGCCTTACTCGAGCCTGCTCGGGCGAATACGGGAATCAAGATTTTGAAACTCGATACGGGAGCACTTATTCCCGTGGACTTCAACTATGTCGTCGACACGATGTATTCAACCGTGGTGGGGACGAAAGATGGCGAGACGGTTAGCACTATAGAGCACTTCATGGCTGCACTATATGCCATGGAAATCGACAACTGTATCATAAAGGTAGATGGCCCAGAAATGCCCATCCTGGATGGGAGCGCACATCCCATAGCCGAGAAGATCCTTGAAACAGGCTTGACTGATCTTGACCAAGAGCGCGTATCGGTATCGATAATGGGCGATTGCCATCCACTTCATCTTGACTCTTCCTCGATCACCCTGACGCCATCAGAGGGGTTTACCATGGATGTGGTCGTCGATTTTCCAGGAACACTGATCGGAATCCAGGACATAACCTTTTCCCTGACTCCGGAAAACTTTCTGAACCATATTGCGGCTGCACGCACCTTCGTGCTGAAAGAACAGATCGAGACACTCTGGTCGATGGGTCTTGCTCTCGGCGGCTCACTCGATAATGCGGTGGTGGTCGATGGGTTCAAGGTTCTCAACAAGGAGGGACTCAGGTTTCCCGATGAGTTCGTGAGACATAAATTGATAGACCTCATAGGAGATTTTTCCCTCCTTGGCAGACGGCTGAAAGGCCACATCAGTGCCCATAAGCCGGGCCACACCATAAACAGCCTGGCTATCAAGGAGATTTCCAAGCAAATTTCCTCTCTCGCCGGTGTTGAGCATTCTCCGCATGCGCAACTTGCGCTGGAAAACACCATCTTCTAAGAACCTGATTGAAACCCGAAAAAATTGATTGCAGAAGCATTTGGGTGTTGCATTAATGCATCAGCAATATTACTATATTCTGATAGACCTCTTTTTGGGGTGAAGGGTTTGCAGAAAATAAAAATAGCTGTTTTTACTGCGATATTGCTCACTCTCCCCTATTTCCCTGCTTCTTCCCAGCCCGATGAGAATTTAAAGATCGTTATCGAGGAAGGTATCGTTGAAGGGGATGCTGCAGCTCTTTCTTTTCGCATTTCCAACCCCTATTCTCCCGAGTTGATGGAGATCATAAAGAGCGGTATCGAGGTTAAGTTTGAATACGAAATCCTTATCAGGAGAGTGCACAAAAACTGGTTCAATAGAACTGTCGGAGAAGAAAATATTCTGAGAATAATCATGTATGACCCTTTGGGAGATGAGTTTGTCGTTGATGACGGTACCGGTAAGGGGAAAAAATTTTTCAAAACCCTGCACGCGGCTGCAATGGCATTCTTCAGCTTTCACGATCTCCGGGTTAAGCTTTCTCCAATTTCCGTGAGGGGGAAGAAGTACGAAATATCCGTTCGGGCCCAGCTCGAAGAGCTTGATGTCACCGGGATATTTAAATTCATACCCTTTGTCTCAAACTGGTTCAGCGTAAAGACCGACTGGGCGAGGTTGCGGGTAAAAGCGAGGTGAAAGAAGTGGATACAGGGGATAAAGAACTTTTCGAGAGGAAGAAGAGGAAGGTCGAACGTATCCTCATTGCTGCCACCGTGCTGATAGTGCTCGTTTTGACCGTTGTGGAGGCGAATATTGCCAGCACGGTCACGAAAATTCCCTTTCTCGGAAATGTCTTTGTTTTCATAATCATCAACCTGAACATCATCCTGATCCTTTTCCTCCTTTACCTCGTGTCGAGAAATTTTTTCAAACTTTTTGTCGAGAGGAAAAGGAACGTTCTCGGTTCCAAGATACGGTACAAGCTCGTTGTCACATTTCTCGTATTTTCCGTCATTCCCATGGTCCTTTTGTTTTTCCTTTCCTATAAAATCACCCGTTCGAGCATCAAGACGTATATGGGAAGCCAGGTAGGTGAGGGCATGGAAAATTCCATCGTCATAGCCAGGGAGTACGTGGCCCTTCAGGAGAGGCTCATGGGAGATTATCTTTCCAACCTTATCGGGGAAGGGACTGCAACCGACCCTCTCCAGGTTCGGGAGGGTCCCTGGATACCCGATCTTTTGGCACGGAGCGATGGAAGGGTGATCGAGCCGCTCTATGGAAAAAAGGAAAATTACCGGGTCAACGAGTTTCTGTCGTATGTGTCTGAAAGGACAGATTCGAACCTGATAACCCATACCGAGGGGGACGAAGTCTTCGGGGCATTGAAACGACCCGATGCATCCTACCTGGTGGGGGTAAAAAAAATCCCGTCAGAGATATATGGGAGCCTTTCGAAAGTTTCGTCGGCCTTTAAATCCTACAGCCAGGTCCGGATTCTGACTGACCCCATACGGGCGACCAACCTGGGTTTTCTCATCATGATTACCCTCATTATTATTTTTACGAACACCTGGATAGGTTTTTACCTGGCGAGGGATTTTTCCGTTCCCCTGAAAAAACTTGCAGAGGGCACGGAGCGCCTGTCGGGGGGGCGTGACCCCGTCGTGATCGAATACGAATCAAACGATGAATTCGGCCTGCTCGTGGATTCCTTCAACAAAATGGCAAAGGAGATAGTTCAATCAAGGGTCGAACTGGAGAAGCTCAACAGGGAGCTCAAGAACTCATACGACGAACTCTTTACAAAAGCGGAAATAATAGAGGCAATCATCAAGATTATCTCCACGGGTGTCATCACCCTGGACAAGACGGGAAAAATTACGATCATAAACCAGGTGGCAAAAGATATCCTTGGAGTAAATGAAGATGTGGAAGGGCAGATCTACCGGGACGTGTTCTCCCGGTCCGAGTACGAAGCGATTCGAAAAGGGGTGGGTGGGCTGGAACCGGAACTGATGGAGACAACGGAAAAACATGTGAGCATCACCATCGGCGGCACAAAAAAAGAGCTGATCGTTCGCGCCGCAATCCTCAAGGCGGCCCAAAAAGAGTATCAGGGTGTGGTGGTGACGGTAGATGATATAACGGACATCAAAAGAATGCAGCAGATAATGGCGTGGGGGGACGTGGCCAAGAAGGTAGCCCACGAGATAAAGAACCCCCTGACACCCATAAACCTCTCGGCGCAGAGGTTGAAGAAAAAGTTTTCCGGTCAGGTTTATCCCGACGGTCAGGTGTTCGAGGAGTGCGTGGAGACGATCATCTCGGAGGTTGAGATAATCAGTCAGCTCGTCGATGAGTTTTACCGCTTTGCCAGGATGCCCGAGACGAAAAGAGAGGAGGGGGACATCGTCGCCCTGGGAAAACAGATTATCGGCAATTACAGAGAACTCTATCCCGATATAGCTTTTTCTTTCGCTGCCCACGGCGAGGTCCCGATGCTGAACTTTGATCAGGCAAAGTTCAAGAGGGTATTCGTCAACCTCCTGGAAAACAGTCTCTGGGCTGTCAGGCAGAGAGAGGGAAAGGGGGCGATTCGTCTCGACGTAGGACGGGACGGCGAGAGGGGAGTGGTGAAAATATGCCTGGAGGACAACGGTATCGGAATAGCCGATGGCGAGCACGAGAAGGTATTCGACCTCTACTATTCGTCAAAGAAGGGAGGAAAGGGCCTTGGGCTATCTATTGTCAAGGCGATCGTGGATGAACATGGCGGAAAAGTGTACTCGGAAAAAGCCATGAAAGAGGGCACGAAGATCATATTCGAATTACCGATTTAAAAGGGAGATGGCGTGAAAGGGAAAATTCTTGTTATCGATGACGAGAAAAACATACAGAAGGCGCTGAGGGGGATTCTCACCGATGAGGGCTATTCGGTTGCCGCGGCATCGAGCGGTGAAGAGGGCCTTCAAATGGTGGAGGCGGAAAACTTCGAGGCCGTCCTCCTTGATATTTGGCTTCCCGGAATCGACGGGTTGCAGGTTCTCAGGGGGATCAAGAAGGGCTTTCCTGATGTTCCTGTAATAATGATTTCAGGGCACGGAACGATCAGCACGGCAGTTGAAGCGGTCAAAGAAGGAGCCTTCGATTTCTTTGAAAAGCCACTTTCCATGGAGAGGGTGATCATAACCGTCGACAGGGCAATCTATCAGAAGCGGCTTCTCCGTGAAAACGAGGAGTTGAAAAGGAAGGTACAACTCAAACCGGTTCTGGTCGGCAAATCGGATGCAATTCTGGATGTAAAATCGAAGATTGATTCGGCTGCGCCCACGGACGCTGCTGTCCTGATATCGGGTGAAAATGGGACCGGTAAAGAAGTCGCGGCCCGCATGATACACGACAAGAGCAAGAGAAAAAATGGCCCGTTTATTGCCGTGAACTGTGCTGCCGTTCCGGAAGGGCTGATTGAATCTGAACTCTTCGGGCATGAGAGGGGGGCATTTACGGGGGCGGTAAAAAAGAAGGTCGGTAAAGTCGAAATGGCAAACGGAGGGACCCTTTTCCTCGACGAGATCGGTGACATGTCGCCTTCTATGCAGGCAAAACTGCTCCGGTTTCTGGAGGAGAAGGAAATCGACAGGGTCGGCTCGAACCGGAAGATCCCCGTCGATGTGAGGATCATATGTGCAACGAACAAAGACCTTCAGAGAGAGATTTCGGATAACCGGTTCCGGGAAGATCTCTATTTCAGAATAAACGTTATTCCCATGAATATTCCCCCCCTTCGGAAGAGAAAGGAAGACATATCTTCCCTTGTAGACCACTTTCTGAAAATCACCGCCTCCGAGCAGGGAAGGGCCGGAAAAAGCATAACCTATGAAGCTATAGAAAGACTCATGGTTTACGACTGGCCCGGGAACGTGAGGGAACTTCGTAACTTTGTCGAGAGGCTGCTCATCATGGCTGCAGAAGATAAGATAGACGAAAATGATGTGGAGGATGCCCTCGGTTTCTCATCAGCCCATCTTTCAAGCGATTACGACGGCTATCCCGACTTGTACAGGGAAGCCCTTTCACTCTTCGAGCGGGATTTTATCCTCATGAAACTCAAGGAAAACGACATGAATATATCCAAGACGGCGGTAAAGATCGGTCTTGACCGCTCGAGCATTCATAGAAAACTCAAGTCCCTCGGGATTGACCTGAATAGGGTAAATGAAAATCATCGCGAATAAGTACAAGCTCATCAAGCTCATTGGCCACGGAGGCATGGGAGAGGTCTTTCTCGGTGAGGTCCTGGGCAGCCATGGTTTCAAGAGGCGGATTGCGGTGAAGCTTCTCCCCCGTGACTTGAGAAAGGAGGAGCTCTTCAGGGAAGCTTTCATCAATGAAGCAAGGACCCTTGCGAAAATCTCCCATCCGAACCTGGTGAAAGTTTTCGATTTTGGAGATGAGGGAGATCGTCTCTTTCTCTGCATGGAGCATATAAAAGGGTATTCCCTGAGGGAGCTGATCAACCTGACAGAGAAGTGGGGCGAGAGGATACCTCTCGAGATTGTTGTAAAAGTGGTGGTGGAAATTCTGGAGGGGCTCAACTACATTCATGGCATGGGGGTGATTCACGGAGACCTTACACCTAAGAATATAATGATAGGCATGAACGGTGAATTCAAGATCCTCGATTTTGGTCTATCCCGAACCTTCTCCCATGTATCATCAAGGACGCCCCTTGGTGGAAAGACCGGTTATCTGGCGCCCGAGGTAACAGGGGAGAAAAGGATGCTCCCCGCTTCCGATATTTATTCTCTCGGGGCCATTATCCGCGATGTGGCCGGTGAAACTGCTCCAGTTGGGGGCGATGAAGGCGACCCCGGGCATGCTTTTCACCAGAGTTTGCTGGCATTTTCCGAACAGTGTCTCGATCAAGACCCGGAAAAGAGGCCGCCTGCGGGAGAATTGCTCCAGAATTTCAAGAATGTGCGGAGAAATCTCGACAGCGGGTTCGAGATCAAGGACTATCTGAGCCAGCTTGCCTTCGAGGACGAGTACACCTTTGTCCTGCCCGATAGCCATTCTCATGCGAAGACCAGGCGA
>JBFFNJ010000102.1:0-7536 GCA_041563215.1 Candidatus Deferrimicrobia bacterium
AGGACTGCCTGAAAAAGATGATCAATATCGTCAAGGGCAAAAAGGAAGTGAAGGAGTACAAGCGTAAAATACGGCCCTGGAAGAGCCAGGTTGAAAAGTGGGACGCCGACCACCCCCTTAGGTACAAGGAGAGCAAGTCCCAGATCAAACCGCAATATGTGGTGGAGCTGATATACGAGAAGACTGCAGGAAAAGCGATCATCGCGACGGAGGTCGGGCAGAACCAGATGTGGGCAGCGCAATTCTACAAATTCGACAAACCGAGGACCTTTCTGACCTCGGGCGGCCTGGGTACGATGGGCTACGGCTTCCCAGCGGCTATCGGGGCCCAGGTGGCCAAACCCGATATGCTCGTTATTGATATCGCGGGAGATGGCTCGATTCAGATGAACATCCAGGAACTCGCCACGGCCGTGCAGTATAAGCTGCCGGTTAAGATTGCCATTCTCAACAACGGAAGCCTCGGCATGGTGAGGCAGTGGCAGGAACTGTTCTTCGATGGGAAGTACTCCCAGACATGCCTTCCATCCTATCCGAATTTCGTAAAGATCGCAGAGGCATACGGCGCCCTCGGGCTGCGCGCAACGAAGCCGTCCCAGGTAGAGGATGTGGTGGAAAAGGCCATAAAGCATCCCGGCCCCGTGGTGATGGATTTCGTCGTCGACCCCCAGGAAATGGTCTACCCCATGGTTCCGGCGGGGGCTCCTATCTCAAAGATGCTCCTCGTGTAGGATCGCAAGGGAGGATTTCATGAAACACACAATATCTGTTCTCGTGGAGAATGAATTTGGCGTTCTGGCGAGGGTTGCGACTCTGTTCAGCGGAAGGGGGTTTAACATCGAGAGCCTCTGCGTCGCTGAAACGATGGACCCGACGGCATCGAGGATAACCCTGGTAACGAGCGGAAACGAGCAGATTATCGAGCAGATACTCAAGCAGCTGAACAAGCTCGTGTGCGTGATAAAAGTCGTAGACATGACGATGGGCGACTTCGTGGACAGGGAACTGATTCTCGTGAAAGTCGCTGCCCAGGAGAGCACGAAGGCCGAGATCCTGCGGCTCGTGGACATCTTCAGAGGGAAGATCGTGGACGTGAGCCCGAACACGTACACAATAGAGGCAACGGGTGATGATGGAAAGATAAACGCGATTATCGAAATGCTCCGGCCCCTGGGCATAGAGGAAATCGCGAGGACAGGGAAAGTTGCCATGTCAAGAGGAGCTCTCACGTTGAAGGAGTCGAAAAAAATACGTCAGGGGGTGGAAAATGGAGGTTTATTACGATCGTGACGCAAAACCCGAAGTCCTCAAGGGGAAAAAGATAGCCATTATCGGGTATGGGAGCCAGGGACACGCCCATGCCAATAATTTGAGAGACAGCGGATACGACGTCATCGTGGGTGAAAAGAAAGGCGCCCCGGTCTGGAAGAAGGCCGAGGATGCGGGTTTCGAGGTTTTCGAAGCAACCGAGGCAGCTTCCCAGGGGGATCTCGTCATGCTCCTGGTTCCCGACGAACTGATGGGGGACCTTTATAGGGAGGAGGTAGAGGGGGACCTCAAGGAGGGGGCGTATCTGGGTTTTGCCCACGGTTTCAACATCCACTTCAAGGAGATCGTTCCGTCGGAAAATACCAACGTGTTCATGGTGGCGCCAAAGGGGCCGGGACATCTCGTTCGTCACCAGTATAAGCTGGAACAGGGAGTGCCGACTCTTATCGCGGTGCATCAGGACCCTTCCGGAGACACCAAGGAAATTGCCCTTGCATACGCCTGCGGAATCGGTTCCGGAAATGCGGGGATCATAGAAACATCGTTTCGGGAAGAAACGGAAACCGATCTTTTCGGGGAGCAGGTGGTCCTCTGCGGTGGAGTAACGGCACTCGTGCAGACGGCCTTCGACGTGCTCGTCGAGGCGGGTTATTCTCCCGAGATGGCATACTTCGAGTGCCTGCACGAGCTGAAACTCATAGTCGACCTGCTCTACGAGGGCGGCATAACGAACATGCGATACTCCGTGAGCAACACCGCCCAGTATGGTGACCTGACGAGGGGACCGAGAGTCATCGATGAAAGGGTAAAGGAAGAGATGGTGAGGATACTCGGTGAGGTCCAAAGCGGGTCGTTTGCAAAGGAATGGATAAGCGAAAACCGGGCGGGAAAACCGATATTCAACGCGCTGACGAAGAAAGGGGAGGAACACCCCATAGAGCAGGTTGGTGTGAAGCTGAGAGGGATGATGCCCTGGCTGCAGAAAGAGAAACTGGTGGACAAGAGCAAAAACTAGCCGCGCGGGGCGGTCGTGCTATGGCAAAAGAGGGCATACCATTCATACTTGCATTCGTGATCGCGGCAGTAATCGTGAGATTGTTGATTCCGGGTAGCAAGTCGATACCCGTTCTTCTCATATTCCTGGCTGCATTCACGGCATATTTTTTCCGGGATCCCGAAAGGACCGCGCCGAACCGTCAGAACATCGTGATCTCACCGGCCGATGGAAAAGTGGTCTATGTGGGAGAGGTCGAAAAGGGGCACTACTTCGAGGGACCGGCGAAAAAGGTCAGTATTTTCATGTCCATTTTAGACGTTCACGTCAACAGGGCACCCGTATCGGGTGTGGTAAGAGAGATCATTTACAACAGGGGGAAGTTTTTTAATGCGAACTCGGACAAGGCATCCCTTTCCAACGAGCAGAACTGGGTGATCATAGAGAAGGGCTCGCAGAAAATTGCATTTGTCCAGATAGCGGGTGTGGTGGCAAGGAGGATTGTGTGTAAAATTACGAAAGGGCAGTCCCTCGATATGGGAGAAAAAGTCGGCCTTATCATGTTTGGCTCCCGTATCGACCTCTACCTTCCCCAGAGCGCCGAGATCACCGTGAGCCCCGGTATGAAGGTAAGGGCGGGCGAATCCGTTATAGGTGAGTTATGAAGAGGAAGAAGAGAAAGAGAAGAGATGATGCGCAGCTGAAAGGCATTTACATTCTCCCGAACCTGGTGACCAGTCTCGGGCTCTTTGCGGGGTTTTACTCCCTCATTGCCACTTACGGCGGCCAGTTCAAAAAGGCCGCAATAGCAATAATAGTGGCTGTCGTCATGGACGGGCTCGACGGGACAATCGCGAGGGCAACGAGGACCACTTCCAGATTCGGGGTCGAATACGACTCTCTGGCGGATCTCGTATCGTTCGGGGTTGCGCCTGGGTTCCTCATCTACGCGTGGGCTCTGAGCCCTTATGGCAGGATAGGATGGCTTGCCTCCTTCCTCTATGTGGTGTGCGGGGCGCTCAGACTTGCGCGCTTCAACATTCAGGTTGATACCCTTGAGAGGAAGACCTTCAACGGTCTTCCCATTCCGGGGGCAGCGACTCTCGTGGCGTCTATGATACTCCTTTTCAATTACCTGGGAGGCATGGGTACGTACCGCCATATTGCCGTTGTTGTCGCGATATATATCCTTGCATTCCTCATGGTTTCAAACATAAAGTACAACAGCTTGAAAGACCTGGAAATTTTCAGAAAGAAGCCTTTCAACACCCTGGTAGCTTTTGTTCTCCTGTTGATTCTCCTTCTTTCGGAGCCCGAGGTCTTGATATTTTTCTCCGCCCTCATATATATCGTATCGGGCCCTGCCCTGTACGCGTTTCAACTCGTGAGGGGAAAAAGGGCGACATCGGTCGACAAGATGATCCAATTAGATAAAGACGAGGAGATCAGCAGGGATGGGGATGACACTCACTGAAAAGATTATCGCCGCTCACGCGGGCCTTGACAGGGTGGAGCCGGGACAGCTCGTTCTTGCCGGGGTCGATCTTGCCCTCGGCAACGACATAACGAGCCCGATAGCGATCAAACAGTTCGAGTCCGCCGGCGCCGGGGAGGTCTTCGATACGGGAAAGGTGGCCCTCGTCCCCGATCACTTTACCCCCAACAAAGATATCAAGTCTGCAGAGCAGGTAAAGATGATGAGGGATTTTTCGCGGAAGTTCCGTATCGAGAACTTTTTCGATATCGGCGAAATGGGGATCGAGCACGTCCTTTTGCCCGACAGGGGGCTCGTGGTGCCGGGAGACCTCGTAATAGGCGCCGACAGCCATACCTGCACCTATGGCGCCCTCTGCGCTTTCTCTTCGGGGGTGGGAAGCACGGACCTTGCGGCGGCAATGATGAGCGGTGAGGTCTGGCTCAAGGTTCCCGAATCGATTCTTTTCCTGCTCGAGGGAAAACCGGGGAGATGGGTCGAGGGAAAGGACATCATTCTTTACATAATCGGTGACATCGGGGTGGACGGGGCCCTGTACCGGTCGATGGAATATGGTGGCTCCGGGCTGCCCCATCTGACAATGGCGTGGCGCTTTACGATGGCAAACATGGCGATCGAAGCCGGGGCGAAGAACGGGATTTTTCCCTTCGACGCGATAACGAGAGAATACACGGAAAAGCATGCAAAGAGGGCTTTCAGAGTTTTTGAAGCCGATGGGGACGCCCGTTATGCCGATGTGAAAACGTACGACCTTTCAACGTTGGAGCCGCAGGTGGCCTTTCCCCACCTGCCGGAGAATACCCGGCCGATTTCCTCCGTCGGCAACATCGAGATAGATCAGGTCGTGATAGGTTCCTGCACCAACGGCAGGATAGAAGACCTGAGGTCGGCAGCAGAGGTGTTGAGAGGGAAAAGAGTGCACGGGAACGTGAGGATGATCGTCATACCTGCCACGCAGGAGATTTACCTTCACGCATTGCGGGAGGGGCTGATCGAGCTGTTTGTTTCTGCCGGAGGTGTCGTGTCGACGCCAACCTGCGGTCCCTGCCTTGGAGGCCACATGGGAGTGCTGGCAGAGGGCG
The DNA here is from genome assembly GCA_041563215.1 of Candidatus Deferrimicrobia bacterium. GTDB lineage: Bacteria > Desulfobacterota > Deferrimicrobia > J040 > J040 > WVXK01. The sequence goes on from JBFFNJ010000102.1 coordinate 4,841, forward strand.
AGAGGGCTGTTGCCACGACGAACAGAAATTTCGTCGGAAGAATGGGACACCCGGGAAGCGAGGTCTACCTCGCAAACCCCGCTGTCGCTGCTGCATCTGCAGTAGCCGGAAGAATAGCCGGTCCGGATGAAGTTCTCTGAGTGATTCTGTGACGTGCCGGCAGGACCCCCGATCTGGCTGCGCTGCCAATTAACACAGGGTTTTGTGGAGAAAAAGGATGAAAATCGAAGGTAGAGTATGGAAATTCGGTGACGACGTGGACACGGACGTGATCATACCGGCGCGTTACCTCAACACTTCGGATCCGGCGGAACTGGCAAGGCACTGCATGGAAGATCTCGATCCCGAGTTCAGCGGGAAGGTCTCTGCGGGAGACATCATCGTGGCCGGCAAGAATTTCGGCTGCGGGTCTTCGAGAGAGCATGCTCCGATAGCGATCAAGGGGGCCGGGGTTTCAGCGGTCGTTGCGCGCTCCTTCGCGAGAATTTTCTATCGAAACTCCTTCAATATGGGGCTTCCCATCTTCGAGGCACCCGAAGCGGCCGAGAGGGTAAACGAGGGAGATGAGCTCATGATCGACATGGAGGCAGGAACCATTACGAATAGAACGACGGGGGATGTTTTCACGGTTGAACCTGTCCCCCGGTTCATGCGGGAGCTCATCGATGCCGGAGGCCTCATGGAATATATGAAGGGAAGGGTAAAAAGGAGCAGGTGATGCCCAAGATCGCGGTGTTTCCCGGTGATGGGATAGGCCCGGAAGTGGTCAGGGAAGCAATGAGGGTGCTCGTGAAAGTGGGGGAGATGGAGGGAATGTCCTTCGAATTCGAGGAGGAGCTTCTCGGGGGAGCATCCATTGACGTGCATGGAGTCCCCATGACCCAGGCTGCCCTGAAAATAGCCCGGGACGCCGATGCGGTCCTATTGGGTGCCGTGGGAGGACCCACGTGGGATGAGCTCGATTTTAAGATACGGCCCGAGAGGGCGCTGCTGGCCCTCAGAAAAGAGCTCAACCTCTTCGCCAATTTACGGCCGGCGAAGATATTCATGCCCCTGATCGATGCGTCGACGATCAAGGAGGAGATCATCAGGGATGTGGACATAATGGTCGTCCGGGAATTGACGGGGGGGATCTACTTTGGCGAGCCCCGCGGCGTGACAAAGACCGAGAACGGGGAGGAGGTCGGGGTAAATACCCTGGTGTATACGAGAACCGAGATAGAGAGGGTCGGCAGGGTTGCCTTCGAAATCGCGCGGAAGAGATCGGGGAGGCTCACCTCGGTGGATAAATCGAACGTGCTCGAGAGCACCGAACTCTGGCGAAAGGTCATGACCGATCTTCGCGCCGAGTATCCCGATGTCGAGCTCAACCACCTCCTCGTGGATAACTGCGCCATGCAGCTGGTCCGGTATCCCCGGCAGTTCGATGTGATCGTCACCACCAACATGTTCGGCGATATCCTCAGCGATGAAGCGGCCATGCTGACGGGTTCCATCGGAATGCTTCCATCCGCGTCCATAGGGGGAGATACGGGGCTCTATGAGCCGGTCCACGGTTCGGCTCCCGACATTGCGGGACAAAACATCGCAAATCCCCTGGCCACCATTCTGTCCTGTGCGATGATGCTCAAGTATTCCTTTCACATGGATGATGCTGCAGGAATAATAGAGGATGCCGTCGCCGCCGTGCTGGGGCAAGGATTCAGGACCGCCGACATAAGGAGCCCCGGCTGCACGGTTCTTTCGTGCAGCCACATGGGTGACAGGGTCATCGATGAACTGGAGTCGGTCCATCGCTGATTATTTCATGAGGAACATAACCTAGAGAGGTGCGGAAAATGAGCGAAAAAAGCTTCAACGTGGCCGTTGCGGGAGCGACGGGAGCAGTGGGTCTCGTCATGCTGGAGATACTGGAAGAGAGGGGTTTCCCGGTGAAGAACATCAGTCTTCTCGCCTCGGCAAGGTCGGTGGGCAAGCGCCTGCGCTTCAGGGGAGAGGACATACCCGTTGAGGAGCTCAACGAACATGCCTTTTCCGGAGTGGATATCGCCCTCTTCTCGGCGGGTGCGTCGAGGAGCAGGGAGTTCGCGCCACACGCCGTAACTGCGGGCGCCGTAGTGGTCGACAACAGCTCTGCCTTCCGGATGGAGGACCACGTTCCCCTCGTGGTCCCGGAAATCAACGGTGATACAATCGGGAACCACCGGGGAATCATAGCAAACCCCAACTGCACGACCATCATCGGGGTGATGCCCCTGAAGCCCCTTCATGATTACGGGAGGGTCAAGAGAGTCGTCGCTTCTTCCTACCAGGCCGTATCGGGTGCGGGGGCGAAAGCGATGGAAGAGCTCAAGAACCAGGTCAACGATTATGTCCACGGGAGAGACCTGGTCACTGAGGTGTTTCCAAAGCAGATATCCTTCAATCTCATTCCCAGAATAGATGAGGTCCAGGACAACTACTATACGAGGGAAGAGATGAAAATGGTGAATGAGACGCGAAAAATAATGGGAGATGAAAAAATAGCGATAACCTGCACAACGGTGAGGGTCCCCGTGTTCCGGGCACATGCAATATCTGCCAATGTGGAGACGGAGAAAAAGATTACCCGGGAAAAAGCGATGGAGCTCATCGGCAACTTCCCCGGATGCGCGGTCATGGACGACCCGGTAAACGATGTCTACCCGACCCCGATA
>JBFFNJ010000103.1:0-7324 GCA_041563215.1 Candidatus Deferrimicrobia bacterium
CAAGACACGGTTCAGGGCGAGGGTGATCGAGCAGCTCGAGGAGGACCTGATCAAGGAGGGGTATTTCGAGGCAGCAAAGGAGGCCGAGTTCAGGGCCGTTGCAATCAGGGAGATCGAGGATGGGAAGTATATCGACGGAGAGGCATTCCGCTTCACGGCTCTTGTCGAGGTGGTTCCCGAATTCGAGCCGGTAGGATACGGCGATATCGACATTTCCGATATAAATCATGCTGTTACAGATGAAGAGGTGATGGAGGAGATCGAGCGGATGCGCGAGACACAGGCGGTTTACCGCCCCGTGGACAGGGAGAGCGGGGAGGGTGATCTCCTGGAGGTTGATTTCAAAGCCTTTGACGGAGAAGAGCTGGTCGAGGAGAAGGAAAACTCCACGTATCTGCTCTCGGGCACGGGCGCCCTCGGGGAGGAGTTCGACGGAAACCTGATGGGTAAGAAAGCGGGGGATGCCCCAGAATTTGAGATAACCTACCCCGATGATTTCAGCATAGACCAGATCAAGGGGAAAAAGATTCTCTACAAAATAGGCGTCAGGGCCGTGAAGGAAAAAGTGCTCCCCGATCTCGATGACGAGTTTGCCCGTTCCCTGCCGGAAATAGAGAGCCTCGATGACCTGAAGGGCAGGATACGGGAGCACCTGGAGGGACAGAAGCTGCAGGCGGAAAAGAGGAGGCAGCACGAAGAGCTTCTCGAAGCGCTGGTGGAAAAAAACCCGGTAGAGGTGCCGCAAACGCTTGTTGACGAAGAGATAAATCGTATGATAAGTGATACTCATAAGAGGCTCGAGGCGCAGGGAGTTAAGTTCGACCCTTCCCAGATGGATATGCGGAACCTCAGAGAGCGGTACCGGGAAAACGCTGTCAAGTCGGTACGATCTTCTCTTATTCTCGCCGAGATTGCTAAAAAAGAGGGCATTGAAGCCACGGAAGAGGATGTGAACCGGGAGCTCAAAACGATGAGCGAGAATTTCAACATCTCTTTTGAAAAAGTGTCATCATACTATAGTGATGAAAGAACGAGGGGTTCCCTAAAAAATTCTATCCTGGAAGCCAAGGTTCTGGAGTTTCTCTTAAAGAGCGGCGATTCCGATGCCGAAAAGAAGGGTAAGGGTAAATCGACAGGAGCGGCAGGCAAAAAGGAAGATAGGTAAAGGAGGAGAAATGACTCTTGTCCCCATCGTCGTGGAGCAGAGCGGGAGAGGTGAGCGGGCTTACGATATATATTCGCGGTTGCTCAAGGACAGGATTGTGTTCATCGGCACCGGCATAAACGATGACGTGGCAAATCTCGTCATTGCGCAGCTGCTCTTCCTCGAGGCGGAGGACCCTGACAAGGATATATTCCTCTATATCAACTCTCCCGGGGGGTTGATAACATCGGGGCTTGCCATCTATGATACGATGCAGTACATAAAGCCCCCCGTTGCGACGGTCTGCATGGGGCAGGCGGCCAGCATGGCTGCCGTCCTCCTGGCGGGAGGGGAGAAGGGAAAGAGAACGGGCCTTCCCCATTCCAGAATCCTCATCCATCAGCCCTTAGGCGGCGTCCAGGGGCAGGCAGTTGACATCGACATTCAGGCGAGAGAGATAATGCGCATGAAGGAATCGCTCAGCGATATCCTTTCTCGGCATACGGGGCAGCCTCTGGAGAAGATAACCGCAGACTCTGACCGGGATTACTTCATGTCTGCTGAGCAGGCAAAGCAGTATGGTATAATAGACTACGTCGTGGAGAAGAGGGCCATTACCCAACAAAAGATAAGAGAGTAACGGAGGCATCGTGTCGAAGAGAGGCTACGATAAAAACAGCATCCTTACCTGCTCGTTCTGCGGCAAATCCCAGAATGAAGTCCGCAAGCTCATCGCGGGCCCAACGGTCTACATCTGTGACGAGTGCGTGGAGCTGTGCAACGACATCATCGCGGAAGAGTACGAGCTGGAAGAAACCTTCGAGGAGAAGAAGAAGAAGCTTCCAAAGCCCGAAGAGATCAAGCGGTCACTCGACGACTACGTGATAGGCCAGGACAGGGCTAAAAAGATTCTATCGGTTGCTCTCTACAACCACTACAAGAGAATCGAGACGAAATCCTCCGACCAGGTGGAGCTGCAAAAGAGTAATATCCTTCTCCTTGGCCCCACCGGTTCGGGCAAGACGCTGCTCGCCCAGACGCTCGCAAAGATTCTCAACGTGCCGTTTACGATAGCCGACGCCACGACCCTGACGGAGGCCGGGTATGTGGGAGAGGATGTGGAGAATATCATTTTGAGCCTCCTCCAAAATGCAGACTATGACGTGGAAAAGGCCCAGAGGGGTATCGTGTACCTCGACGAGGTCGACAAGATCGCAAAGAGGGCCGACAGCCCGTCTATCACCCGGGACGTTTCCGGGGAAGGTGTCCAGCAGGCACTTTTGAAGATCCTCGAGGGAACGGTGGCCAACGTGCCGCCGAAGGGAGGCCGCAAGCATCCCCAGCAGGATTTCATCAAGGTGGATACGACGGATATACTCTTTATCTGCGGAGGCGCCTTTATAGGCCTTGAAAATCTCATAGAGAAGAGGATGGCTGCGAAGACCCTCGGATTCGGTGCGGATATCAAGGGCAAAGACGAGAAGAACATCGGTGATATCCTCATCCACAGCCAGCCGGAGGACCTCATAAAATACGGGATGATCCCCGAATTCGTCGGCAGGCTTCCGGTCATTGCCACCCTCCACGAACTCACGGAGGATGCGCTGGTGGAAATTCTCACCGAGCCGAAGAATGCCCTTGTCAAGCAATATATCAAACTTTTCGACTACGAGAACGTTATTCTCGAGTTTACCGAAAAGGCACTCCGCAAGGTTGCCAGACTCGCTATCGAAAGGAAGTCAGGAGCCCGCGGCCTGCGCTCCATCATGGAGAACATGATGCTCGATGTCATGTACGAGATCCCCTCCCGTGACGATGTGAAGCAGGTCGTCATAACCCCAAAAGTCGTAGACGGGTATGCACAACCCGAGATCATCTACGAAAAGAAGGTTGAGTCAGCCTGATTCCTGAACCTTGCTCAAGTATCTAACAGAAAAATAGGAGATCATAATGGATGCGATCGATCTGATGCTTCCTCTTCTTCCGCTCCGGGACATGGTGATATTCCCATCGATGGTGGCGCCTCTTTTCGTGGGCAGGGAAAAGTCCATCAGGGCCATCGAGGAATCGATGAGAAAGAACAAGGTCATCATGATGGCAACGCAGAAGGATGCCAGGCAGGATGACCCGGAACCGGAGCATATCTACCAGACGGGGACCGTATGCTCCATCATCCAGATGATGAAGATGCCGGACGGGACGGTCAAGGTGCTCGTGGAAGGCAAGAGAAAAGCGAAGATTACCCACTACATCCCCGAGGAGAGCTATTTTCAGGTCCTCGTCGAATACACCGTGCCGGAAGCAGAGGACAAAGTCAGCGTCGAAGCGCTCACCCGGAACGTGAAGGGCTCCTTCGAGAAGTACGTGAAGCTGAGCAAAAAACTGCCCTCGGAGCTGTTGATGACCGTTTCCAGCATCGAAGATTACGAGAAACTCGCCGATACGATCGCCGGACATCTTCCCCTCAAGATAGAGGATAAACAGGAGCTGCTCGAGACCACATCTCTGGCAGAGAGGCTCGAGAGGATTTACTCCCATCTCGAAGGGGAAATAGAGATACTCGAGGTGGAAAAGAGAATTCGCGGCAGGGTGAAAAAGCAGATGGAAAAGACCCAGCGCGAGTTCTACCTGAGCGAGCAGATGAAGGCGATAAAGGACGAGCTGGGCCAGGGGGATGACGAGAAGACCGAGCTTGCCGAACTCGAGGAGAAGATAAAGAAGAAGGACATGTCGAAGGAAGCCACGGAGAAGGCTCTCCGCGAGCTCAAGCGGCTGAAGATGATGGCGCCCATGTCGGCGGAGGCGACGGTGAGCAGGACCTACATCGACTGGCTCATCGCGCTCCCCTGGATGGAGAAGACCGACGACAAGATCGACATAGAAGGGGCCGCCAGGATCCTTGACGAGGACCACTACGGGCTCGAAAAGGCCAAAGAGCGCATACTCGAGTACCTCGCCATCCGAAAGCTGGTGAATAAGCTGAAGGGCCCGATTCTCTGCTTCGTCGGCCCCCCGGGCGTGGGGAAAACGTCCCTTGCCAAGTCGATCGCCAGGGCGCTGGGGAGGAAGTTCGTACGGATTTCCCTGGGCGGCGTGCGGGACGAGGCCGAGATACGCGGCCACAGGCGGACCTACATCGGGGCGCTGCCGGGAAAGATAATCCAGTTCATGAAAAAGGCGGGAACGGTCAACCCCGTCTTTCTCCTGGACGAGGTGGACAAGATGAGCGTCGATTTCAGGGGAGACCCGTCGGCGGCCCTTCTGGAAGTCCTGGACCCCGAGCAGAACAACACCTTCAACGACCACTACCTGGACCTGGATTATGACCTCTCCAACGTCATGTTCATAACCACTGCAAACACGCTCCACGCCATCCCTCCTCCCCTGCGGGACCGTATGGAGGTCATCCGCATACCGGGATACACGGAGATGGAGAAGTTTCACATAGCGAAAAACCACCTGATCAAGAAACAGCTGGAGGAGAACGGCCTGGACAGGTATGACGTGACCCTGACCAATCCCGCCCTGATGAAGGTAATACGGAACTACACCCGTGAAGCGGGAGTGAGAAACCTGGAGCGGGAGATCGCCTCGGTTTTCAGGAAGGTGGCGAAGGAGGTGGCCACCCAGGATGCCCTGAAGGGAGTGAAGATAACAGCCGCGAAAATAAGGAAGTTTCTCGGCCATGAGAAATTCCGTCACGGCGAGAAGGAGGAGAAAGGCCTCGTTGGTATCGCCACGGGCCTGGCCTGGACCGAGTTCGGCGGGGAACTCCTGCTCGTTGAAGTGACGATCATGCCCGGGAAGGGCAAGCTCACGGTCACCGGGAAGCTCGGTGACGTGATGCAGGAGTCATCCCAGGCGGCCATCTCGTATGTCCGCAGCAGGACCGAGCAGCTGGGTATCGACCCGGAGTTTTACCAGAAGTATGACGTACACGTCCACGTCCCGGAGGGCGCCATACCCAAGGACGGGCCTTCGGCGGGGATCACCATGGCGGTTGCGCTTACCTCTGCCCTGACGAAGATCCCCATGAGAAACGACACGGCCATGACCGGGGAGATAACGCTGCGGGGAAGGGTCCTGCCGATAGGCGGGCTCAAGGAAAAGCTGATCGCCGCCCACAGGGCTGGCATCAAGAAGGTCCTCATTCCCGAGGAGAACTACTCGGAGCTGGAGGATGTCCCCCTGAAGATTAGAAAAGCCCTGGTGATCAAGAAGGTCGCCCATATGGACGAGGTCCTGGGTGAAACCCTCGGCATCAAGAAGAAAGATGGGGACGATGCCGATTCTCCCATCGTGGTGCCCGAAGGGGAGAAGGAAAAGGGGAAGGAAGATCCCCTCGTCAAACACTAAAACCAGTTCATAGATCCCAGTTCATAGTTATAATCCCCAGAACAGCAGAACGTCAGAACTACAGAGAGAAGCATCTGTTTCTCGTATGAAATGCGGAATGCGGATTTCGGATTGCGGAATGAAAACCAAGAACATAAAAACAACAGATCGTCAGATAGCAGAACGTCAGGGAAAAGCAGGATGGTTCGAGCAGCCGCACATCCGAAGCTCGGATAGCAAAAGATTTTAAGGTTTTAACTATGAACTACGAACTACGAACTATGAACTACAATCTGTTATTGATCTTGTTCGATCAGTTCACGTAGCTCTTTATCCACATATTTTCTGAACAGAGGGCTCCCGGAAATATCTGTCAGCGTATAGGCGCCGCCGGTTTTCATATCGAGGGCCACCTGCGTCGCTCCCGCGAGCATTGCGGCAAGGAGGGGGAAAAGCTTTTCCGTCCCCAGCCGGATCGGGCCTGCCGGACCTTCTCCGGACACGGTTATGTCCACGTTCACGCCACCCTCTTTTCCGGGACGGGGACGCCTTCTCAGCATATCCTGGAGAGCAGAAAGGAGTTCTATCCCCATTCCCGGCTCTTCCCCCCGGAGGGACGGGGCGAGTTTCTGAAAGAGGCCGGTGGGATAAAATAAGAAGCCCGCCTTCTCTTCGGTTCCCAGGGTGCCCCCCGTTTCTCTGAACGCTGACAGGAGGGCGAAGTACTCCCTGATGAAGGCGAGCCCGCCATATTTCCCCGTGTCGGCGGAGACGGCGAGTGCGACTTCCCCGGCCCGGGGATATGACTCGATCAGGGAGCCGGCTATGAGTTCGAGGGCCCCGGGAACGAGGGAAACGCCGGTGATGCAGGGTATCCCTTTATCTTTGAGCAGTTCTTCCTTTTCCCGCCCGATCGAAACCCGGGCCATGTTTGCCGTCACGATTGGATGGCCAGCCCTCATTGATCCCTCGATGACCTGCTCCCCGAAGCGGTACCAGGGGCCCACAAAGGATACGATCACGGATCCGTCCCGCGCGGCCTTATCGAGCGACTCCGGGCTGGATGCGTCTACCATCCGGGCGCTGAACCTGTCGCCGAGCCTCTTCGCCATCTTTCGCGCCGTCCTGTAGTCGTAATCGGCGATGACGAACTCGCACGTTCCGGGGAGACGGGCGGCGTAATCGTTGATTACCGTCCGTCCGAAGAGGCCTGCTCCGCCCAGAAGGACTACCTTCACGCTCCGACTCCTTCTTTCATGTGACACACGCTTGCAATGATAAGATTAATATTGACTCTTAATCAAGGTTTTGGTGTATAATCTTTCCCTTAGGTCGCAATTCAAAACAGCTTTCGGGCGGATAGCTCAGGTGGGAGAGCACCAGCCTTACAAGCTGGGGGTCACAGGTTCAAATCCTGTTCCGCCCACCAACTTTTTGCGGGGTCGTAGTTAAGCCTGGTTATAACGCCGGCCTGTCACGCCGGAGGCCGCGGGTTCAAATCCCGTCGACCCCGCCATTCTTTTTTTAAATTACCCAAAATGGAAAAGCGGGATTTCGGAAATCGGAATGCGGAGTTCGGAATGCGGAAATCGGAATGTGGAATGAAACCCAAAGAAGATCAGATGTTAAGATTTCCAGAAGTATAATGTTTAACTCAAAACTCGAAACTCGGAACCGATTTCACGGGACCCGGGACTACCAACTCCTTCAGATGGTAGTGGAGAGTGAAGAGTGAAGAGTGCAGAATTAAAACCGTTTGGTGGCAGGATTCGAGGGTTCAAGGGGCGCAGATAAAGTAGACCTTCAGAAGGCAGTGTTCAGATGCGGATCATTAACCCGAAAGGG
>JBFFNJ010000104.1:0-7276 GCA_041563215.1 Candidatus Deferrimicrobia bacterium
AGCTTGACTCCAAGTGCCAGGTTTTCCACCAGGGTGAGGAGCCTGTTTGCGATGTATTTATAAAGGGGCATTCCTCCCGCCAAGGTTTCACCCCCCAAGATCCTGGAACCCAAAACGACATCGTAATGACCGGAGGCCACCATCGACGCCATAGCGGTGACTAGTTTTGGGGAATATTGGTAGTCCGGATGAATCATGACGACGATGTCGGCTCCAAGCCTTAGGGCTTCCTGATAACAGGTTTTCTGGTTTGCCCCGTAACCCATGTTTTCCCGGTGGATAATCGTACGGATACCCAACTCGGATGATATTTCCGCAGTGCTGTCCTGCGAGGCGTCATCGACCAGGATGATTTCGTCGATATATTCGTGAGGCAATTCGCGGTAAGTATGACGCAGCGTTTTTTCCGCATTATAGGCGGGCATTACGACGACGAGTTTATTATCATGTATCATGATAATACTATAGAGAAAAATAATTTCAGAAGACAAAAACTTTTTTTACGAATTACTTTTTTATTGCGTAGATTTCGATCGTTCCCCCCCTTTTCAGCATAAAGGATTCGTAAAGGGATAGGACCAAAGACAACGGGAGATAGAGGGGAAGCAGGGCGATCGTCCCCACAAGATCCCGCCTGGAAGTATTTGAACTCAAACTGTTTTTTGAATAAGTATATTTGAGAATGTTATAAAGAAAGTTTTTTCTGATTCCAGTGAGATTTAAAAGGGTCTGAAGCCAGCCGAAAGGGTTGTATTCAAGATCGAACCGTCTTATTTTCAATACATTCAATTTATATTTTTCGAGGAGGCTTGTTAACCCTTCTTCGGAAAAATGGTAGAGGTGGTGAGGGATATCGAGGTGGAACCAGAGATGTTTTCCCCAAGAGGACTGAAGACTTGTGAAATTGGGGACCGCCACGACAAGGAGTCCCCCCTTATCCAACAGCCTCGAGCATTCCTCGATCGCAATTTCAGGAGCAGGCATATGCTCGAGGACGTGGTTCATGGTAACGACATCAAAACTTTCTGATGGGAATCCCCATTCTTTTGGATTTCCGGTTTTGATATTGATATCAAGGGATTTTCCGATAGATTCAGCAGTATTTTGATCGTACTCTGTGCCGGCAACTTTCCATCCGTTTTTTTTCATTACGTTGAGGAAGAGGCCACGACCGCATCCGATATCCAAAATACGACCATTCCGTTTATATTTCTCAATCCGTTTTCTCCGTTGTTGCCTCGCGAGATAGACCCCCGTTTCCACCAGACCGACAAAACGTTTTCCGCTGGCGGACCGATACGTTCCTGAAGAATACAAAGACGATAACTCGCTCGGTGAAGGAATCGGAATGGTAATGCCCACCTTGCACATCTTGCAAAAGTAGACATTGTAGTTTTTATCGGTTTCCTTCACGTCCTTTATCAGGGCAGACATTTGATGTGTATTACATATTGGGCATGCATCTTTCATTGAACAGGTTGCCTCAAATTGGTGAATTCAAAAAAAAAGAATGAGATTTTTTATCTTTTCGTGAAAAGGTGGTCACGTCAAGGATTCTGTTGAAATTGCGGAAGGGGGCTCTCCTCCCAGTCGCCGTCAGAATTGCGTGCAGGCAGAGTGAGAGGTACTGAACCCTCGGGAAGTTGAGGGATGAAATGCTGAACAGGGAGATCTATTACACGCTGAAGGAGGCCAAGGTCCTGATCGAGTAATGGCGAAGGTGCCGCAACGGCGTGCGGCCTAACAGTTCATTGGACGCAGGCCAAAAGAACATCAAGCCATGCGAGGGAGATTGCGAGGAAACGATCGGATAGAAATTACTATCCCGATGGCAACCCACAGGGAAAATAAAGCGAAATACATTATAGAAGATATTGGAAAGATAAAGGTATTTACAGGGCCAGGCCTTGGGAATCCCAACACAACAGCCGAAAAGAAAAGGAATCCCATGAGAGGCCAATTTCTGTATTTTTTAGATGAGAACAAATATCCATACGTTAACACGAGGAGTGTTAGATGATAGAAACCCAGACGCGGCATTGCCAGAAATACGGCAGGAATTGCGAATGAAGCCAACAGTGGGTAGTCGTCCTCCTTGGAGATGATCGTAATCAACGCTGTCACGGTTCCTATTAGTACAGGATAAAGGAAACTCAAAACGGGGTTTACTGCTTTGAGCCAAAGATAAAAGGGCAATCTCACCTCTTCGTTCAAGAAATTGGACATCGTCGAAATCCATTTCGTGGATCCGGGAACGAGAAAGGAGGCTCCGAATACGACCGAAAATCCAACCAGAACTTGCCGTTTTCGAAGCCCCAGGACAAGTGCAATGGCAAGAGGAAAAAGCTTGAAAAGAGAGGCAAAGGCAAACAATGCCCCGCAAAGATACGGATACCCTCTTGTTAGGGCGAGAACGGCCAAAGCAACAAGCACCGTGATCAGGGCATTAACCTGTCCATATGACAACGTTTGAAGGAAAGGCAACCATAGAACGGAAATCGCCACACCGAATGCAATCCACCGGCCCGAAACATTCCCCAATTTGAGGATTATGGCAACCGCAAAGAGATACGACATGATGTTCAGGAAAATCATCACCGCCTTTGCCGTGTAGTAAGGCATCAATGCCAGAGGCGCCAGAAAATACGCAGCGGGAATGGAATAGAGGAAGAATTCTCTGGCCTCCTTTTTTTCCGGGATCGAATATTTATTTCCTCTATCCTCAGGATATCGATATACGTCCTCATTGGAAGCTTGCGGATCGAGGATCGTGGACGCAACGTAATAATAGACAGGAAAGTCCGAGTTGTAGGTCTTATAAGAGAAGAACGCTGAGACAAAAATACTCGTGGCAAAACCTACAGCAATAATGATCAGTTTCAAGTTCATTGCATTTTGTTATAGCAAAAAATATCGTGAGATGGGCGTTTGATTTATGACCCTCCTCCATGAAACAGCCCCGTTTGCAGTTATTTTCGTAGCCCGAATTTGAGGAAGAAGCAGACAAGATGATCCTTCAGTAGGCGGCAAAGGGAAACTTCTGAGCCCCTCCCGCTGCCGGGCCAGTGTGAAGACCGTGTGTTAGGGGCTGAAGGTATCGGAGCGTCGCACCTGTCGGTCTTGGGGCAATATCGGTCGACCCAGCGGCATGTGGCTCTGGTCAAATCGGATGAAGATACGTTGACGACGGCGATCGTTGAATTGTACGCACAGGAGGGGAGGTATGGATACAGACGGGTGACCGGCCTTATTCGGGTGGCCGGTCCCGTAGCTGCCAGCCTCGGGGGATTCTTGGCGTGGTTCTGGTTCTCCCGGTGGGTCCAGGAGGGCTTGATTCAGAGCCACATGTTCCCTCAGACGGGGCTGTAGTAGGCCACGGCCACCGTCCCGGTTCTTCCCGTTCGATGAAAGGCGACGGCCGCGCTGCTGCACATCGGATTGCCCGCCTTACTCGGTGTCTGCTATGGTATGTGGCGGTACGGGACCGTCAGAACAAATCTGTCGCTGGACAGCGATAACTATGAAAATATCAAATGTCAACGGAATAAATTGTATTTCAATATACAGACCAACGCGCTGACCCCGTCCTTCCAGTCGATCTTTTTCCCTTCTGCATACGTTCGCCCGCTGTAGGAAATTCCCACTTCGTAAATCCTGCATTTTTGTTTGGCAACTTTTGCCGTGATCTCCGGTTCGAATCCGAACCGATTCTCTTCGATCTGAATCTTCCTGAGTATTTCACCTCGAAATGCTTTGTAACAGGTTTCCATGTCGGTGAGGTTCAAGTTTGTGAAAATGTTCGATAATAAAGTAAGAAATTTGTTCCCTAGATAATGCCAGAAAAAGAGAACTCGTTTCTCTTCGCTTCCCGTGAACCTTGAACCGAAGACGACATCTGCTTTTCCTTCCAGAATGGGCTTCAGGAGTTTCGGGTATTCCTTGGGGTCGTATTCGAGGTCAGCGTCCTGGACAAGGATGATGTCTCCGGTCGCCACGGAAAAGCCTGTTCGCAGGGCGGCCCCCTTCCCGCAGTTCACGGGGTGATACATCGCGCGGAATCGTCCCGCTTCGGAATCCCTTCTCAATATTTCCGTGGTTCCGTCGTTGGAGCAGTCATCGACGACAATGATCTCCTTGTCGAGCCCGAGGTCATCAAGGGGGACCGATTCCACTGACGTTATGATTTTTTGAATCGTGTCTTTCTCGTTATAGGCAGGGATAACAATAGAAAGTTTTTTCCTGTTTGTCTCAGACGCCATCGAGCGAACTATAATACCTACCAATAAATTACGCAACGGCAATTCCAGGGTCTATCCATCAACCAGACACCTGCTCCACCAGACATATTTCGTTATGTCCTTATTCCTCATTACACCTCGTTAATCAGGAAAGAGGCGATGGGAGATGTAATACGGAATATTCCCCGGCCTCCGGTCGATCGTGTGATCGTCGTGAAAAACGGCAGCAAGGACCGGACGGAAGATATTGCACGGGAAACCTGCGCGGGGGTGATCCGGAAGGGACGGTGCATGTACGACCGGGCTTGCCTCGCCGGGATCGAATCGGCACGAGATCTTCCCCGTGGTGATCATCTTCATGGAGGGGGATGGGGAGAGGCGTTGCCTGCCCATCCTGCAAGGTCTTTTCTACTCTACGATCGCCCGTTCCCGGGAAGGAAAATGTCGTTTTGCTTTCATCTTTCGGTTGATTTTCTCATGTGTAAAATGCTTAATGAAACGAAGGGTTTTTTACCGAATTCCCGATAGGAGAGGGATGGGAGATCTGCTTCTGCGCATACTCGAGGAAGACCCGGGGCGGTTCGTTTCCGGGGAGGAGATCGGCCGCCGGATGGGGACATCCCGCGCCGCGGTATGGAAGCAGGTCAGGACCTTGCGAAACCGAGGGTTCGGGATTGCAGGGGCCCGGGGGGCCGGCTACCGGCTTCTCGGGCGCCCCGACGTGATCGAGGAGAATGACATCCTTTCCCATCTTTCCTCCCGGTCGTTCTGGACTTCTTTCTCGTTTCTTCCCGTAACCGACAGCACGAACAGCCGCGCCGCGGAAGCCGCCGAGAAAGGGGCCCCCCACGGGACGATCGTGTGTGCGGACGCCCAGACCGGCGGCCGGGGCCGCTTCGACCGCCGGTGGGAATCTCCCCCCGGGCTGAACCTCTATCTCTCGATTCTCCTTCGGCCTCCGATCGATCCTCATCAGGCGCCGCAACTTACCCTCGTGACGGCGGTGGCCCTGGCGAAGGCGGTTGAGGAAGAGACGAGGATTCCTGCCCGGTTGAAGTGGCCCAACGATCTCTACCTCGCAGGGAGGAAGGCGGCGGGGGTCCTTGCCGAGATGTCCACCGATGCGGATCGCCTTCGTCACGTAGTGATCGGGGTCGGACTGAACGTGAACGCGGAAGAGTCCCACTTCCCCGGAACCCTTCGTCGAAGCGCCACCTCGCTTCGACTGGCCACCGGGAAGACCTTCCGGCGCGCCGAGGTTCTCGTCCGTGTTCTCGATTGCTTTGCGGAATCGTACCGGGATTTCCTTTCCGGGGGGCTTGCGTCCCTTCTCGCGGAATGGAACCGCCGGTCTCTGCTCACGGGAAAGCGGGTGGTGGTGCGCTGCCGGGAAGGGGACGTGCGCGGGGTTGCCGGAGAGGTGGACGAGGCCGGGTTGCTCCTCTTCCGGCGGGACGGTTCGGAAAGGGAGGAGCGGATCCATAGTGGGGAGATCGTCGAGTTCGGGAGGTGATGGCCTTTTCATGCTGCTCGTCGTCGACGTGGGGAATACGCATACGGTCCTGGGAGTATACGAGGGGGAAAACCTCCTGCACCACTGGCGCGTCTGGACCGACCAGCAGAAGACGAGCGACGAGTACGGGATTCTCATCCGGAACCTCTACGACGGGAGCCATCTCTCCTCCCGGGAGGTCAACGCAATCATCGTCTCCTCCGTCGTCCCGCCTCTCACGCCGACGATCGTGGATCTGTGCTTGCGATACTTCGCCATCAACCCGCTTGTCGTCGGTCCCGGCGTGAAGACCGGAATCTCCATCAAGATGGACAACCCGAAGGAGGTCGGCGCCGACAGGATCGTCAACGCGGTCGCGGCGTTCGGGAAATACAAGAGGGCTTGCATCGTCCTGGACTTCGGCACCGCAACCACGTTCGACTACATCTCGCCCGGGGGGGACTACATGGGCGGCGTCATCGCTCCGGGGGCCAGCATCTCGGCCGAGGCGCTCTTCCGGCAGGCGTCGAAATTGCCGAAGGTCGAGATCGCCAAGCCGCCGACCGTGATCGGGAAAAACACGGTGGCGGCCATGCAGTCCGGTCTGTTCTTCGGCTATCTCTCTCTCGTCGAGGGGATCATCGACCGGATCCGGAGGGAAGTACGCACCGACCCGATGGTCGTGGCCACCGGCGGGCTGGCCGCCGCCATCGCCGGCGAGTCCTCCAAAATACAGGTAATTGATGAGAATTTGACTCTTGAGGGGCTGCGTATTATATACGAGAGGAACCGTACACCCGGCACATGACGGGAGACGATCTTCGCAGGAGGGAGAAACAAACGTGAGCATCCAACAACTGAGGAACGTGGGGATCATCGCCCACGGGGGCGCGGGGAAAACGACCTTGGCGGAGGCCCTTCTTTTCAACGCGAAGGCTACCGAGCGGATGGGGAGGGTGGACGACGGCAGCTCCCATTTCGACTACGACCCGGAGGAGATCCGCCGACAGATCTCGATCAGCACTTCCTTTCACCATTACAACTGGAACAAAGTCGAGGTGACCGTGGCCGACGCTCCCGGTTACATCAACTTCGAGGCCGACGCGCATGCCTGCCTCCGGCAGCTGGAAGGTGCGGTCCTCGTGGTCAACGCGGTATCCGGCGTCGAGGTGCAGACGGAGAGGATGTGGCAAGTGGCACGCGACATGGAGGTTCCCGCCATCGCGTTTGTCTCGAAGATGGATCGCGAGCGGGCCGACTTTCGAAAAGCGGTCGAGGAGATCTCCGACATCCTGAAGGTCCACGCGGTGCCTGTCCAGCTTCCCATCGGCTCGGAAGCCGGGTTTCGCGGAGTCGTGGACCTCCTCACGATGAAGGCGTACGTCTACAAGGGGGAAACCGGGCAGTTCGATGTATCCGACGTACCAAAGGAGCTCGCGGACGACGCTGCAAGGGGACGGGAAAAGGTGGTGGAAGCGGCTGCGGAGTCGGATGACTCCCTTCTGGAGAAGTATCTAGAGGGAACTGCCCTCACGGAGGAGGAGAT
>JBFFNJ010000105.1:0-7240 GCA_041563215.1 Candidatus Deferrimicrobia bacterium
GAGGGGGGAGAGGAATGCTCCCCTGGGCCCATACCATCGGTATATCCAGGCACCGGTGGACTGCACCGGGTGCCTCAAGAAGGAGTGCGACGAGGCGAAGAAGTGTGAGTTGAGCATCCCCGTCGATGCATTCGTCGAAAAGGCCAGGGAACTGCTCGATGAAGAATCGCCGGCCCGCCCCACGTAACGTGAAGGCCAAGCGATACTGCTTTCTGTTTCTCTCATTTTTTCCTGCATCGATGGTAGTCCCGGGTCCCGTGTCCCGGAAAACCAGTTTCGAGTCGGGTGTTCATTCCGCATTCCACGATACTACGGGAGGTATTTCTCGAGAACGCTTCTCACATCCCTTCCCCGGTGATGATCCGCACCGGACCCGAGTCCGGGGTATGCGTGCCGGACGAGGCGGATGTTTTTGCCGAAGGCAAGAAGTGGTTCTGAAGCCTGAAAGTCGGCGAGCTGTATGAAGGAGCCGCCGAGAAAGTCATGCACAATAGCATAATCGTTTTTTTTGATAAATTCCGCAATAAGATAGAGAATGCCTCTGCTAATCCACCATTTTTTGAGGGGAACGCCCATCCTCACCGTCCGGTTCATCGGCATGTCGTATGCCCTGACCGCTTCCCGGGGGGTCAGGAGACCGTACAGTGACGAGACGATGAGCAGGTCTATGCCGTCGGTTTTTTCCAGCCGGGTCCAGAGGCTGTCGTCGATCTTCCGGTAGAGGTTCCCGTCGTACCGCATTCGGGATGGCATGAGGGAGATCGGCCTGCCAGGCCGTCCACCCAGGTCTTTCCCTTCCTGGAACCGGAAGCGCTTCTGGAGGGCCCTGCGGGATTCCATGAGCCGTTCGGCGCTTTTCGCAGAGAGCCGGCTTGCGGCCGAGGTTGCCCGTTCCCAGGTGAGGCCGGAAACCTCCCCACCACGTTTTCGTTCAGAGCTGGGAATGATGATGAGTGCCTTATCGTTCATCGCTCGGGCTCCCGGGATACGGACGGTTTCATGCGGATGTGTCAGGGTTCCGGTGCGCCGGATGCAAAGGGTCGCAGGGATGGGGTGCCAGCAGCCGTTCCCCTTCCCGGCTGCCCTCAATGATAGTTGAAATGCTCATGTATATCAATAATTTCCTTTTTTTTTCCGGCAAACGCTTTTTTTCGGGACCGTTTTCAGGGGATCTTAAGTGGCCTCCCTCTCCCGGAGCGGTCCACGGGGAGATGGGAATTGCGATGCGATTGGCATCCGGCTCAGGGGAAAAAGCGGGGAAACTTTCCCTTGATATTTTTTGTAAATTTCCGATTACCATGGGGGAAACGGGAACAATCGCAACGCCTCGCTGCCGGTTGTTCACACAAAAGAGGCATGACGAAACAGAACGGATCCCTTCGATGGTGAAGAGAGGGGAGGCGATGGTGACCTTCTGGTTTATGGCTTCCTATGTGGCCCTGCTCGTCGTCGGCGTGGGAGTGGGGATCTGGCACTACAAAAGATACGTGCCGAAAAGATACGGGAAATAAGCCCCCGAGCGGCATCCAGCGGTCAAAGGCCCCTGACGCCTGCCGGGCACCTTAGAGAACGGAGGCCCATTTTTCAAGCCTCCTCTCATACCGCGCCCTGACGCTCGGGGTCCATGAGTGGTAATAGCTCAGCGGCTTATCGGACAACTCCTTCATGATTCTCGCAAAGAGCTTGAGGTTGTTCCAATCCTCCATGGCATGGTCGGGGGTTACCTGGTACCGGTCCAGCCAGAACTGGTTGATCTGCATCATCCCGAAGTCTTCTCCCGAGCGAACGCACCGGAAGTCGCTTTCCACCTTCGCGATGAGCAGGCACGTCCTGATCGGGATTCCGCTCTGATCAGAAATGTGTTTGAAAAGGGGAGCGAGTTTTTCGGCCCTCGCATGTGACAGGTACGGGGAAACGGCCCTGATGGTCCCGTAAATTTTCTGAACGCTCCGGAGATACCGGTCCACATTTTCGGGATCGCGAAATGCGGCGTGTTGCCGGCCCGTTTCGCTTGCGATACCGGCGCGTAACTGCTTGACCTGGACGGTGAAGGTGTACACGAGGAAAACCGTTCCCAGCAGGGCTCCCGTCAGGAGGCTGAGCACGAGTTTTTTCGGGTCCACATCCATTTCTGCCACCCCCGCTCTTTATTTCCCTTCCGTTTCAACCAGTTTCATGCCACCGGCAGATTCTCTCCGTGAGAATCGTGCCCCGAACGGGAAATATCTTCTCCCGTTAACAGAAGGCAATATCTGTACCAGAGGTGAGGCCTATAAAAATCAGGCATTTACACGCCGAAAGCGGTGGAAAAGGCAAATAGATTGCCTAATGTGAGCAAAAGGGTTCATACGATTCGGGGCAGAAAACGGGGGTGGAAAGACAGTTACATGCCATCGGGATGAGCGGCAAAATTCCGGTTTTTTTGTTCATTTCCCGGGAAAATCGGTTGACATAGTACTATAATTATAGTATTAAATAGACAAGTTTATATAAAATAAATAAGGTAATAAAAATAGTAAGGACATGAATGAGATTCAAAACGGTCACAGAGTTACGGCTGAAGGCGACCAGGATCGTGCAGGAGATAGAGGTAACGGGGGAAGAGGTGGTCATAACGAAGAAGGGAAAACCGGTCGTCCTCATGAGAAGGCTTGGCGAGGAGGAGTTCGCGTTAAAAACAAAGGGAAAAGAGGAAACGTGACATGGCATACGAACCGGATAAGGACCGGCTGATCGAGACCCTGCTCGACGGTGGCGACGAAGGGGTCACCGTGGCGGTTATGCAGTATGCGGGCGGGCAAGAGAAGATCCAGATTTCAAGGACGGTGGGTGGAAGGTTTGCAAAGCTCGGAAGGCTCACCATCGAGGAGGCCGAAGAGATAGCCGAGGCCATACTCGGATACGTGCAAAGAGGCTGAGCGGTGGGCTGCCGGGCAGGAAAAGGATAGGGGCATGAAAAACCTTTCCCGGATTTTGCCCTGGGGGGCGTTGATCTTTTTTCTGGTCGCCGCGGCGGAAATTTCCCCCGGTGCCGACTGGAGGGATCTGGCCGGCGACGGGAGGGGAGGATCGGTATTGTACGACCGGGGGAGTGTCGAGCGTCAAGGCATCGACCTGGTGAATGTGAAGGTCAGGTACAGAAATGTCTACCGCTACAGCGTGAAAAACTACTCCCATTCGGTGTCGTGGCTGAAAATTGATTGCGGCGATAAAAAGGTAACGAGCGTGCGGATCGAGGATTTCGACCTGGAGGGGTCACTCATGAGCAGCGTCGCAAGCCCGGGAGACCCCTGGTACCCCATTTATCCCGACTCCCTGTACGGTCGCTTGTACGAAAATGTCTGTCCGGGTGGCTACCCGCTTCGGTCGAAAAAATGATAACCGGAGCGGCAGCGAAACGCTTGCTTTGAAAAATCGGCTCGATAGATGGCGTCATTTGGGCCCTGGCTGAGAAAACATAAAAACGCAGTAAACATGGCCAGCAGTGAGGGAAACACGGTGTGTGCGGCCAGATGAAGAAATAGATGCGGCAACGTCATCCTCCCCGTCCCCTCCGGTGGCTCCATAGCGTGACTTTCCTGCAGTAAGACCAGGCATCGATTCCGATATGGGGCCACCCCCTCCCTTTTACGCCAGCTGCCCGGGGCCGGGAGTTGCACAGTACCGATGACGCCTGTTTTTCCTGACCCTCTTAGCCCCTGCTGTTTCGGTGGTACCCGTTAAAGTAAGGGCTGAAAAAAACCGATAATGTAATTGAGAATAAGTATCCGATAATGAGATAACGCATGTTTTACAAAAGGAAAAATATCCGCGATCGCTTCTTGGTCATCCTGACGGGACTGTTGCTCTGCCTTACGGGTATCGCTTCCGAGTCTCGGGGCGTCCAGTGGCAATATTTTACCGAGGACGGGAATGGAAACCCCGTGTACTATGACCCGGGAAGCCTGGAAGCCCCGGCCTTCGATGTCGTACGTGTGTGGATAAAATACAGGACCCCATACAGAAACCTGAAGGACTATGGTTTTTCCGTTACCCGGATAAAGATAGACTGTTTCAGGGATAAGCTTACCAGCGAAGCTATTGTCGATTTTGACTCGGGGGGAGGCCTGATGAGCAGCGTCTCAAGCCCGGGACAGCCGTGGTTCTCCATCCCCCCGGATACCTTCTATGCGAAGTTGCAGGGAACCGTGTGCCCTGTTTGGATCCCCTGACACGCAAAAATTTCCCTCTGAAAGGATTTTCCCGTGATCATGGCCCCGCAGGGCACGATGACCGTTTATCCGTGGATTCTCTGCGCGAACTGAAATAGAGAAAATGGGATAGCACCACCCATCAATAGTGGTACCGGTAGCTTCCCGTGCTTTTCTCTACCTCTTCGGCCAGATTGCCTCCCGTTTTGAAGCAGGTGCCGCAGTGGGGGCAGCACACCTCTTTTCCGTGCAGGAAATCCCTGGAGTTCCGCGTGTATTTTCTGGAGCAACCCGGGCAGGTAACCGCCAGGGAACTACCCTTTTTTTTCTCCATGGTGAAATGCTCCCTCGGTACAGTTTTTTTTACTCGTATCGGGAAATGATTTCCTTCGCCCGTTCGATATGGCGAGTCTCAAATGAGTTGATCTTGCCGCATCCGCCGCACTTGATAGACTCATATACCACGACGTGATCCAGGCTGATGGACAGAACTTTGCCGCAGGGATCGCAGGTTTTGATCAGCATCAAGGCCTCTTCGTCGAGCTCGGCAAAGTGGGTCTTTTCTGCAGTGAGGTTTCGCATATTCTTCCTCCTTTCTATCCGAATGGTCGGCACAGCGGGTTGCCATGTCTGAAATCAACCATTAGATGCCTCTTTTCGGGGAAAGATTTTTCAAAATATCGTCAGGGGGAGCCGGTTGCCTCTTTCCCCCGGCCATGCGGCCCTCAGCCGTTACCCTGGTTACAATTCGGGTTTTTCGGGAGGAAATACCCTCGGTCTCTGCGCGTGAGGGTGATACAGGAAAAAAGAGGGGGCGAGAAGGTTCGGGAACCGTGCCACAGGAGTATGAGGCAGCCCGGGCTTCGGACCGGGGAGCTACTGCCTCATGCGTCACCATCCCAGATACAATCATTTACCAGGTGGTTATCCTCGAGGCACGAACAGTTGGGAATCCATCGATACTCGAAGGGTTCCTCGTAATCGAACGCCCTTTCATAGAGGACACCGCAATAAGGACAGCAGTCCATAAATCACCTTCATTCTTTCAACGGCAAATCCCGCCGGGATGTGCCGATATGTATAATATTCGTCATATAATTTCATTACTTTAAGGATTAAGGGGCATAGGATCATTCCCTGCCCGGTCATAAAACCGGGTGCGGCGAAAGAACAGGCGAAAAGAGACAGGGTTGCCACGATGCGGGAGGGCCCAGGGGGCCCCATCGGAATCAAGAGGGGAGCTTCATTTCGGGTGCTATCGAATTTGGGGGGATGGTCCGGGATTAGCCTGTTTCCATAACGATGGGTTCTGGTGCGATTACCTTTTCTTCTTTTGCAGCCTCTTGACCATCGTTTTATAGCTCATGCGATGTGACTTCAAGATCTTGTTTGCCCTTCCCTGAGAGATGATAGCGGTTACCAGCAGCCCACAACAGCCTGCAGCAAGCATTGCAACAATGGTTCTGTCCGCCGTGATGGGGATGAAAGCAAGGAAGATTGCAGCCACGCACATTCTATTACCGAAATGAGAGAGAAGCCTTTTCAGTTCACGAAAGTCATCGGGGCCAAGCTCGGGAAACAGGTGGGGTGCAAGCCTCACCGAGCGGATCTTCTCCAGGGAGCCGATTATCAGCATGGCGACTGCGCCGGCCACTAATAAGATGATGGAAAACATTCGAGCCCGCCTTCGGTAATTGGTCTCTTCGTGATACAACAGAATGCTGATTGATCGGGCACTGTTCAACAAGCGGGGATGATTGGGCGGGAAAGTAAACCCTTTTGCTAAAGGCCCAGGCTTTTTAACGTTTGGGGACCGGGAATTCCATCGACAGCAATTCCCTCGTCACGTTGAAACTCCATGATTGCCTTCTTCGTTTGTGGCCCGTTGATGCCGTTAATGGGACCCGGGTTGTACCCCAGCTCGATGAGTTTTCGTTGTACCACTTTTATGAGGTGATACTGCGTTCTTTCCCTGCGTGTTTGGGCCGCCTTTTTTTCCTTTGCAGGAGCATTTGCCGGCGCAAGCATAATCGTGCAGGAAAGGATCGCTGCCGGCAAGGTCATGATGGCGAATAATTTTTTCCTCTGTCTCCTGGCGGTCATTTTTCCCTGCAGATGGCTGTGTCGTGATGACACAATCATATAAAAACAAACCATGAAGTTCAAAGGAGAAAGAGCATGCTTTGCCGGGGAGGTGTCCCGGCATCCGTTACCCTTGCCGGTGTCATCCGGGGTGCTCATCCCCTTTATCGGGACCGGGCCCCTTGTCCGCGTTTGCGATATCGGGAGAGGAGCCCTTTTTTTTCCGCCCCTTCTTACCTTTCCTGCCATACCCGACATACAGGAGTACCAGCCCGATCAGCACAACCTCGAAAAAGATGATGACGCCCTTTAGCTTGCCCATCCAAGAACTGCCTGATGCGGCCTTGCACGACAAACCGCACTGTTTTTTTAACTGTCCTGGTTCGTTGCTTCAGTACTCACAGATTCTACAATAACGGGACCATATGTTCAAAGGGCAAGGTGGGCAGGCATGGTGCATCATTCCGTGGAAGCTTTCGTTTTCCATTATCGAGGGGGTACATGGAAAGGTGGTGGGAGTATGGTAAGACGATCTTCTTAACGCACCAAAAGGGCAGTTGAGGTGATCGCCGTGTATACCATACTCCCATCTCCTTATCGGTATTATTCGCTTCCGGCTGGAGGTTCACGGCAAAAAAAAGCCACCCCACATGGGGTGGCCCTAACGGTGATGGTCATGCTCTTCGTTATTTATATAGAAGTGCTCCTGCTCTTTTATCCCTTCCGTCCACTCCCTGGCAGGCCTGTTGCTACTTTCCCTGTTTAAAGAGAGCCCGCATCGCAAAGTACATGATCGCACACGAAGAAAAGACGAGCATTACCACGATGACCACGAAACCCACCATGAGAAGAAATGACAACAATTCCCCCATCATCGCCTTCCCACCGTTTGAATTTTTGTGAGTCTAATTACATTTTAATAAAAATAAAGCCATGGTTCAAGGGAAGATGCCCCCGGGTGGCCGCGC
>JBFFNJ010000106.1:0-7164 GCA_041563215.1 Candidatus Deferrimicrobia bacterium
CTGCCGATACCTTCCTGGTCGCTGCCGTCATACACCCTCTCTGCTGCATGCGAGGGGTCGCCGCTCCCCCACCAGTTTCGCGAAACGTCTATGTCATCCACGTGGAGATCCCCCACCTGCAGGTCGTACCGCCGGTTATTATATATGGCGTTGTCCCTGATGACGGAGAGGGAATTTTTCGAGTGGAGAAATATTCCCACCCCGTTGTTGTATATCGCGCATCCCGTTATGGTATTTCTGCACTCCCTGAAGTTGATCCCCCGGACGCTGTTACCGGTGAAGACCGAGTCCTTTATGGTTACCTTCGAACCGCCGAGCCGGACCCCCTCGATGTTTCTCCTCACCAGGGAAGAGGAAATGGTGATCTCTGAAAAGTGGGCGTGGACGGCGTACCTGCCGTACTCTATTATGCAGTTCTCGAGGATGTTCCCCTTGCTGAATGCAAAGTATATGCGGTCCCAGGAACCGGGGCCATCGGGCCGGGAAGAGGTAAACCGTATAGGCTCGTCCCTCGACCCGCCGGCGACGATCCTGCCCTCCACCTTGATCCCCGAACCGGAAAACCCCTCGTGTTCGTCAGAAACGGCGATCTTTTTGCCGGAAAAGGAAATCCTGGTCCCGGGCAGCACCGTGAGGGTGGCCCCCTTTCTCACGAGGACGACGCCGTCGACGGTAACCTCGCCGCTCCACACCGTATTCTCGGAAATGATCAGCGCGTATCCGGGGTCCTTTACGTGCGGTACCGTGGCGCAGGACGCAAACATTCCCGGCGTGATGAGAATCACGAGGATACGGAAAAGCGCTGGAGCGGGTTTTCTGCTCACCCTTTCCACCCCCGATTTGCCCCCCGGCGGGATCTTGCCCCGGGAAAGGACCCGGGTCTTAACGATCGCAGGGTGGCCATTTTCCGGCCGTCCTCTACCCCCGTCACTGCGCCGGGGAGGAACTCTGGCCGGTCACGATTGAATTATGTAAATATTATCCTTCTCGATCGGACCGAGACCGCGGCTAGACGCCTCCCTGATGTGGCCTATGGAGGCCGCGTCGGCACGGAAGAGCACCGAGGCGGCAACGGCATCCGCCGCCACGGGGTTCGGTGAGACGATGAGCGTGTCTCTTTTCTCCACGTCCTTCACGTTACCGCCGGAGGGCCCGTTTCGAAGCAGTATCTTCGTGCCATCGATAACCGCCAGGTGCGTCTTCAGGAAACCGTTCAGGTCAGCCAGGGCCGATGACAACCTCCAGTGAATCTGTCCCCGGTTTCCCCCCATGACTCCCATCAGGTTTTTCAGGGAGAGGGTGTAACCGGAAAGGGAGTGGTGCTTCGCCACGGGGACGTTTATAACCTTATCCACCTCGAGGGCATCGCGGTAGAGGGGCCACTTCTTCAGCACCTCCGCGTCTTGTATCTCGACCTGGACAAACTTCCGCCTCTCCACGTGGTAGATATTCACCCGGTCGGCCACGCCCTCTTTTTTTGCGAACTCCCTCACCGAGGGCTCTATTCCACTGTTGATGTAGCACCTTCTCGGCTCGTTGCAGGTGCGATCGAATATCCGCACCTCTTTCGCCCCCGCCTCGAGAACGTGGCGGATGAGCAGAATCACCAGCTCAGGGTCGGTGTTCGCCGCCTGGTCGGGTACCCTGTCCCATCCGATGTTCGGCTTTATGAGGACGATATCGTCCTTTGAAACGTATCTCTTCATTCCCCCCACCGCCTCGAGGGCCCCCTTCAGCGCAGCGCCTACGTCTGCGCTCCTGGTAACGGCCACGGGAACCCTTCCTGAAGTTCCGGCTCGGGCAAGTGCTGCGGGAATGGACCCGGCAATCAGAAGAGAACCGGCTGTCCTGACGCCGAGCGATACCAGCTCTCTCCTCGATACGCGTCTCTGGCACATGGGAGTCTCCCCTCTTCCTGTCTTTCCTCAGTAAATTATACTATTTAAAACCCATCTTGGTTTCCCGATATTCTGAAAACAGACGAATGATCTCGATTCCGCACTCTGCAATCTTCAATCTACACTCTGCACTATCATCGGTAGAAGTCTGCCGTCCCGAGTCCCGGGTCCCGGGTCCCGGGAAACCGGTTTCGAGTTTCGAGTTAGGTTTTCATTCCGTATTCCGAAATCCGAATTCCGCATTACCATTAACCTTACCTATTGGCTGATATTTTTATTACTAAGTGTATGAAAACGAAAACAAAAAAACCTATTGCTCCTGCCCAGAAAAGGGTCTCGCCGGGAGTCCTCGTTATCTGGAATCCCACGAGCAAGTTTTTGTGCGTGTCCGTTTTCGATTCGATCAGCGTTATGTTCAGCCCCCGGTAGACGGCCGGATGGTTGGGGGAGACGTCATACTCCCGGGTCTTGCCCCCCTCCACGATCCTGAGTCCCGCAACCATGTCCTTTACGCCGAAATCCCGGAACGCAACGGGAAAGACGGTATACAGATTATCGAGGGGAGGCGAGCCCTCCGACCCGGCCTCGAAGCTGCCCAGGAATTTTCCCCTGAAAAATGCCGAAAAACGCATCCTCTTCTCGACCTCATCAAAGGTCACGTCCCGGAGTTCCAGCCCGGTTCCCGTCACCTCGACCGCCCCCCCCTCCTTCACCACGAAGAGGCCCACCTTCTCCCCTCCGGGCTTTTTTTTGACCCCCACCTTCAGCAGGAAGGGGTACCGGGTAACCGTATAGGAAGAGACCTCCATCGTAAAAGGAAGTTCGATATCCTGCCCATCACGCCAGTCGTAAACGGCACTCGAGGGATGCCGGAAGGGGAAATAGCCCGTGTAAATATCCCCCAGGCCGCCGTCGACCATCATGCCCGACACAGCAGCGATCAGGAATGTGTGGGCAAGCACGAGGGGAATCCTCCCGCGGACGGAACCCCGAATGACTCTTTTGGCTACACAGAGAATAATATTGACCGTCAGCAACGCAGCGGGAAGGAGAAAGAAAACGGAGGCAAAGATGTTGAACCCGGAACCATCATCAAAGGCCGTATCGCCGCGGTAGAGGATCGAGCCGACGATCGACTCTGCGGCGAGGATCATGCACAGGAAGATGGCGAGTTTCGTGGAAGTGAAAAAATTGAAAACGCCTTTCTCTCGGAAAAGATCACCCTTCGGCAGCATTTTGGCCCTTAGATGAGCTTGCTCTTCTTGAGGAACGTTCTCGTCCCCCTGTCGGGCGGGCCGTCATTGAAATTCTTGATGAAATGAGACATGGCGCCGTTGTCGACCCTGCCGGAGAGCTTCTTGAGCAGCCGCGGCATTGCCGGGAAAACGGAAAGCGCCTTCTTGGACAGTATGATATGCGCTTTCCCCAGGTATGCCCCCTCCGGGCCGCCCCCTGCGCGGTTGTCGAAGCCCGGCTCCACGAGAAACACGGCCTTTAACTCGGCGCCGATCTCGGACCTCAACGCGTCGAACTCCGCCGCCTTGAGGGAAGGGTTTTCCCCTTTGCCGAAATGCTCCAGGATCCTGCCCGGATACTCGACGAGGATGCTCACCTTGTTCCTTTTCAGGAAATCGAAGCCCTGTTTCCTGTCTTTAAGGGCGACGCGCTTCACGCTCGTGCCGGTCCTTTCGTCGACGAATATGGTGAGCAGGCTCGCCATTATCTCCTGCTCGGGCTCACCCTCGTAATATCCGATGTAGATTGTCCTTCCCACACAGGCCCGTGAGGGGGATTTGGCAACCCATACCAGCAGAAGAGAGAGAAGGACGGCTAAAACAACGAGGCGCGCCGTATGAAA
Source organism: Candidatus Deferrimicrobia bacterium (assembly GCA_041563215.1). Lineage (GTDB taxonomy): Bacteria > Desulfobacterota > Deferrimicrobia > J040 > J040 > WVXK01. Next base: position 3,757 of record JBFFNJ010000106.1, read on the forward strand.
TCCGGCTCTCATCCTTCCCTCCTAAAAGTGGTAATGATGGGGGCAGTCCTTCCGGTAGATATCGTAGTACTTCTCAACCATATCCTCCGTGAGCCACGGGGTGACCTCCCCCATACCCTTCCTGAAATCTTCCCTGGTAACCTCGCGGCTCCCTCTTGCAATCGCGTTTTTCCCGGCCATCCTGCAGAGGCTCTCGATATCCCAGCCAACGTATCCGGAGGTATCGCGGGCGAGATCGCGAAGATCCACGTCGCCGGCGAGGGGCATCCTTCCCGCGTATATATGCAGGATTTCGAGCCTGTCCCGTTCGCCCGGGGGCGGGATAAATATCTTCCTGTTGAACCTCTTCTTCTCCTTGATCACCGCCTGATCGACCGTGTCCACCCGGTAGCAGGAACCGAGCAGCCGCACCTCCCGCACCCCGCAGATTTCATCGACCAGGGAGATAAATTTCTCCGTCAGTTCCAGCGTGGCAAAGGTCGGGGGGATCCCTCTGAGGTTTCCATCTCCCCAGGAATAATCGGCACCCTCCCTCGGGCACAGCCACTCGACGTCGGATATGAAAAGGACCGAGGGCGCCTCGTACCGCGCCACCTCGAAGGCCTCTTCCATCCTGTCCGCTTTTCCGAGCATCTCCTGGCCCGATACGTAGACGTAGCTCACCCCCGCCTCCGCAGCGGCTGCCTCTGCAAGCATCGTGATGCCCGTTCCGAGGGGGCCCCACATCAGCACGCCCGAAGGTGGCTCTATCCCCATGCGTTCCAGGGCCTCACCGTTTGCAAGGACGAAGCACACCATCTCTTTCAGGATATCTTTCTGCCGGGAGAACCCGCCGATATCACCCCAGGTTATTCTCGGCTTCCTCACCTCGTAGAAGATATGTTCCAGTAGCCGATGCACAAGAAATCTCCAGAACCTGGTTGTTCATAGTTTATAGTTCATAGTTCCAAACATGAAAGTCGAAAGGCGACAGGTGTCATCTTCACGGCTTTCTCCTCACAGATCTCTGCTTTCACCTCTCAAGGATTTTCCCTCTTTCGCTTTACTCTTATTCTTCACTCTATACTCTGCATTCTGCATTACCGTTATTCCTCTTGACACCCTGGCACCCGGGACCCTTACACCCTGCCATCGCCCGATTTCTCATTCTTAACTTGCAGGACACCCTTCCGGTCGTCCTCTAAATTATACGTTCCCGCCATACGATTTACTACTCCCCTATGGAACGTCGTCGTACACGATAATTTCGCCGTTCGCCGTGTCGGGAAGCTCGCACCCATCGGGAAAGGGATTGAAGAACCTCCCCCTGCCGCGCTGGTATACCGCCTGTCCGAGGGAATCGTTGTAAAGGACCACGTATCCCTTCCTGCACATTCTCTGGCATGAAGAGATGAGGCCCGAAGAGAGGTTTTCCCTGTACGGGCAGTAATCGGTGACCGTTGTAAGGGTATAGGGAAAGTGGACCAGCCTCTTGTATGAAGTTTCCGGGGTCTGTTCATCCGGAACGGCACTCACGCTTATCTCGGTGATGCCGAATTCCCGCTGAAAATAATACCGCAACTTCTCCGAGGAAAAAAGGTCCCCGTAGAGAAGCTGTTTCCCCTCCCTCGTCAGGAAGGGTGAATTTTCTATGCGGACGCACGCTTTCTGGCCGGAGATGAGCCTCCCCAGCACGAGATCCGCTTCCGGTAAAATCCCTGTCAGAACGTGCATCGTCCCCCAGTCGTTGAAGGCGATCCTCGGCCTGACCCTGCCCGCTATCTTCCGGACCGATGAGCTCAACTCCTCGATCTGGTGCTCGCGCAGGTACGGAAAGAGAAGGATGAGCTCCTTCGAGCGGGATTCCGACCATCGGGCTGCCTCCTCGAGCTCCCGCGGGTCGGGGATGAGAAAGGCACAGTACTCGCTTCCAACGACGATGCCGTCGAAGCTCTCCGCCCGGGACAGCGAATCTCTCTCCACGATGGGGATGTAGAGGTGTTTTCTCACTTCTCAGACCCGTTGAAAAACTCGGGGAAATAACAGTTTTTCCTCGAACAGGGTCTGCCGAACTCCTCGACGTATATCGATCTTCCCACGGTGATGCACTTGACAAGGTCCTTCTCGCCCCGGCAGAAATCGAGCGTTTTTTTCAGGACCTTGACCGCCCGCAGCTTCCTCTCCGTCTCGGAGCCCCTGCCGACGATTTTGGCCGAGTGTATACCCGCGTTATCGAGTAGAGGAAGAGCGCATATGCCGCAGGAAAAGTAGCGGTCGACCCCCTCCCACTCGGAAATGTTTTCGAACACTTCGTCTTTCAGGTTCTTATCGAATGCCCCGACCCACTTCTTCCGGTACGGGAGTTCACAGGGCCACCTCCTGTCGGGGTCATCGTGGAGGTGTGAGCAGTACCCTTCTATATTGGGGCACTTCCCCCGGAAAGCGATGACGTCGAGCTTGACCTTTCCGCCCTTTTCCGACAGTTCACGCGTTTCGCCGAGGGCAAGTTCCCGTGACAAGACGACCCGGCTGGCTCCGAGGGCCTCGAGAAACCGCACCGTGGCGTGAGAAAAAACGGCGAAGAGCGTGCCGGCGTGAAGCTCCGCGTTCAGCCCCGACTCGGCGAGGGAAGCAAGAAGGTTCAGGTCAGACACGATGAAGCCGGAAACTCCCCTGGCCTCGCAGTCGAACGTAAGCTGGATGACGGGGCCGATTTCACTCTCCGGTACGAGGGGTGCGTTGAGCACGAGGAAAAAGGGAATTCCCCTTCCCTTGCAGACTTCAAGGATCTTGTCGAGCTCTGAAGCTGTGGGGATGTTTGCTGCAGAGTAGGAGCGCCGGTTGAGCGAGGCGACGTGGCCATATTTTTCTTCCCAGAAATCGGGAACGTATCCGCCGTAGAGCTCCTCGGCACCGTTATCGATGAGCAATTCGGCTTCGGAAAAGTTGTCAACGGGTGACATGATCTTCATAAAAGTGTCTGCTCGCCTGCGGTGTGCTCTATCCCGGCTTGCAGGGCGCCCCCCCCCGAGGTCTTCCTTCGTGTAAGGCTGGCCCTTCCTATCAGCTCTCATTATCGGTAACAACCCCGATCATTGTAACACCTGCAAGTTCACCCCATACTCCTTTTTTGGAACATTTTATTTCCGCCCCCTCGAGGATACCCGTGCTTCCCTCTGAAAAGTATATCCCCCCCCAGGGGAGTCCGTTTCCACATCCATCGGCAGGCTCGAAGGTAACCTTCATTTCCGCAAGCCCCCGGACGAAGAGTTTTCCCTCCACCACGATGCGCACATCTTCCCCGCCGTTTACCAGGACCCTCGTTCCCGGCGCGACAGTCAGGGTAACCCCGCTTTTCACCGTAACCTTCCCCGTTACCCTGATGGTGCCCTCCCATTCCGTCGAGACCTTTATATCACCCCGGTAGAA
>JBFFNJ010000107.1:0-7120 GCA_041563215.1 Candidatus Deferrimicrobia bacterium
CTGTGGTCGATGCCCCCCATGACGCATCCCCCGATCCTCTCCTTGACCGATCCAAGCTCTGGGCCGCCGGGCCCTCGGTCCCACCAGTTGAATATGTGAGCCGGCAAGTCGATGCAGTCGTCGAAATAGAGATCGTCGCCGTGAACGTGTGCCGTGTTCATCTTTCCAAGTCCGGAGATCTCCTGAAGGAGCGCTGCGGCAAAGGGTTTCACGAAGGAAAGAAAGTGCTCGCGGCTGATAAGCTCTCTGCCCGCGGGTATGGAGAGGAAGATGCCAGCCGACCCGGTACTCAGGGACCTCTTGCAATAGGCGACGAGGTTCTCCGTGATAACCTCCAGGGCCCTGCGTGTTGCCTCGGGTTCGGTTTCCATCAGGGAAACGATGTTCTCGCCGGCCAGGCTCCGCTTCATGGTATGCCAGGGGTCAAAGACGGTGTCGATGAAGTAGGCATCCCGGGCCAGTTCCCTGTCGAGTAGCTCAAGGGCGCCAAACTGCTCGGCCCAGGGAGACTTCTCGATATCGAAAGGGACAATCTTCTCCAAATCCTCTTTCGTCCGAACAGCACTCAGCCCGTCAGGCATGGGGTAAAAGTAATCGTTCATGACTTTGAGAAAATCAAAATCATAGTAACGAAAATAATCGAGGGCAAGCCGGGCAAACCGCTCACCCTTTCCGTGCTGCACGCCGAAGTGGTACCAGAGGGAAAGGGGCGGTTTTTCCACCTCCACGCCCGACATCACAGAGTCTACGAGTTCCTTTTTGTTCACGGCAAACCTCCGGGAAAAATTTCAGGCCAGATCTCTGCTTTTCCGTCACGGGGCTTGAAAAGGGAACACAGGCATCGGATCCCATGGGCATCATAATATCACAGGGACAGAGACTGCCGCCAAGCGGACCACGTTGAAAAGTTTCCAAAAGTGGGTTTTTTATCGAAGCGCGCCGGCACAGCAGGGCATCCTAAAGGCATACGAGAATTTAAACCGTAAGACATTTGACTTTATGGCGACAAACGGGGATGGCGGAACACCTGCCGGTTGCATGGACCCGTACTTTACGTTTCTGTCACCAAGGGTTTATGAAACCCGGTATTTTGCAGTCAAACGCGCAACCCTGCCGTTTAATCCCACCGTACCCAGGGGTGAGGAGAAAACGGCTGAAAAGAAAGGAATTCGACGAAATGGCCTACACGACGATCAAGATAACGGAAAAATCGACCCTGGTTCGCTCCGAGTGCCCGAAGTGCGGCGTAAACAACAGAAAGGTCTTCCGTAAAAAGCTGAAGGATTTGGGGGAGATAAAAGTGTCCTGCATTGCCTGCAAGAATGTCTACAGAGCCGGCGTTTTCAGCACCCGGTGGGACGGCGCGCAGGGCATTTCTGAGTGATGGCTGAAAGAAACCGCCCTCTCAAACAGGCCTTTCACGGACAGAGATCCCCTGTCCTTTTCGATACCTGCACAATAAAGATGTGCCCAAAGGGCCCGCAATTCAATCGGGCCATGAAACGTATGATAGTAGGGGTCTAAAGCGGGTTTTCCGCAAGGAACCTCTCTGCATCTATCGCAGCCATGCAGCCTGTCCCCGCCGCCGTGACAGCCTGCCGGTACACGTGGTCGGTGGCGTCACCCGAGGCGAATACCCCGGGAACGTTTGTCAGGGTTGACCCGTTGACCGTGATGATGTACCCCTTCTCGTCCATGTCGAGCCATTCCCGGAATATCTCCGTGTTCGGTTTGTGGCCGATGGCGATGAAAAGCCCCGTCACATCGAGTGTGCTTTGCTCGCCGCTCTTGACGTTTTTCAGGGCCACGCCCGTCACCGAGTCCTCACCCAGGACGTCCTCGACGACGCTGTCCCAGATGAAGCTTATCTTATCGTTGTCGAAGGCGCGCTGCTGCATGATCTTCGAGGCCCGCAGGGCATCGCGGCGGTGGATCACGTGGACGTGCTTCGTAAACCTGGTCAGGAAAAGGGATTCCTCCATAGCCGTGTCCCCCCCTCCTACGACGGCAACTTCCTGCCCTTTGAAGAAGAAGCCATCGCAGGTGGCGCATGCCGAAACACCCCTTCCCAGGAGCCGCTTCTCGTTCTCGAGGCCCATGTACTGCGCCGAAGCACCCGTGGCGATGATGACGGCGTCAGCCAGGAACGGTTTATCATCCCCCACGAGGACCCGGAAGGGACGGCGGGAAAAATCGACGGCCGTCACCACATTGAAGATCTGTTCCGCACCGAAGCGCACCGCCTGCTTTTCAAAAAGGTCCATCAGCTCGGGACCCTGTATCCCTTCGGGAAACCCGGGATAGTTCTCGACATCCGTCGTCGTGGTGAGCTGGCCCCCCGGTTCACCCCCCTGCACGACGAGAGGGTTCAGGTTCGCGCGGGCCGTGTAGAGAGCGGCGGTGTAACCCGCCGGACCCGACCCGATGATAATCACCTGACGGTTATCGGCGCCGGCAAATTCGACACCCTCGAGCTTCGACGCTTCGCCCCCTTCTTTTGAGCCCTGCCCCGCCTGATCGCTCATGGCAAACTCCTCTCAATATCAGCAGTTTTCAGACAACGGTAAGATGTGGCAGCGGGCAGATCGGTTTTAACCGTATCCCCGCACCCTGCCAGCATGCAAGAAAAATATCGTTTATGGTACCAGAGATAGGGTGATTTCACCAGTGCGGGGTCCTGGAAAAAAAGCAAAACAGGTTCGCACGGATCAGGAGCCTCTCCCTATTCTCCGGGACACGCGCTTCCAGGAATCGGTGGTGAGAAAGCTCTCATCCATGTCCTCAAGCATCTCCAGGATTTTGCCTATCGGGGCAGAAAACGAGAGGACGTTATCGTTTATAAATGGCCGTGCAGAAACGTCAAACATGCCGATGACCCCCCGCGGCTCCTTCCTTTCCCTCTCGGCAAGGGGGTAGCTGATGATGCTTCCGCAGCCGGAGCAGAAAGGGGTGATTACCGCCAGCTGGTCGAGAGTCCTGAAGTTGGCCAGCGTAAAGAGCCCGGAGATGGTATGGGGGTTGCCGAGAAAAACGGCGGCGGCGGGATGCTCGTCCTCCTCGAGGCGGTCCCACCGTTTGAACACCAGGTACCTGCCCTCCGCGGGAGGGACGGGCATATTTTCCACGTACCGCTCCACCAGCTCGGGAGTCTTCTTGTACCTTTCGCCCTCCACCCTGCCGGGAATGCCGCAGGAGAGAAAATACCTGAAATCGGGTCCAAGCTCCGCGGGAAACCCCGAATACCGGACGCCGCCCCTGCACCCGATCGTGTCGGCGGCAAAGGAGATGGTTTGATCTTCCGCCGGGATGCTGAGCTGGGCTATCATGCACAGGTGCCCCCTGGCGGGGCGAAGATGCTCGGCGTACCTCCCATCATCGGAGTAGAAAAACACAAGGGGAAGATCCGCGCCTCCGAAATAGGACCTGAACTTTTTCTCGAAATCCTCTTTCCATCCCCTTTCCATGAATACCTCCCCTATCGGTACGTAAAGAGTCACACCTGTATTTTTGGTTCGGGCACACATTCGTTTTGAACCTTAAGAGGGACATCATCCCGTTATCGCCTTCTGCGCGGCAGCCCTCCCCCGCTCCGTCAGGATTATGAAACCGTTCTGACGTTCCACCAGTTCCCGCTCCCTCGCGAACCAAACGACGCGCTCGCTGAAACTGCGCCTCCACCGCAGGTGCTCGTGAAGATGCTCCACGCTGTTCTCCTTCTCCTCTTCCGGCAGTCCCTCGTGATGATAGAGGTGCACCACCAGCATCGTCTGGGCAAATTCCAGCCTCTGCCGAACCCGTCGCAGGCTCATTGCAACGAGCCCGCGCCCGGGAGAAAAGAGGAAGGTGAGCCCGAAGATGATGCCGGCCATGGTCGCCATGCACCCCGAGATCGAGGCATCGAGAAAGTGGGCCAGCCAGTAACCGGTTATGGCAACGACGACTCCGATCAGCGCGCTCGCGGTGAGCATCGACGAGAGCCGGTCGCAGAAGAGATAGGCCGTCGCCGGCGGGCCGATCATGAGCGCAACGACGAGAATCGAGCCTACCGCGTCGAAGGCGCCTACCGCCGTAACCGAAACGAGCGCCATGAGGCCGTAGTGAATGATCCCGGGGGAAAAACCCAGAACTGCCGCCAGCCCGGCATCGAAGGTGGCGAGCTTGAGCTCCTTGTAAAAAGAGATGATGAAGATGAGGTTTACGAGCAGGATCACCGCCATGACCGTGAGGGCTTTCGGGCCGAGATCGTACCCGAACAGCTCGAGCCTGTTGAAGGGAGCAAAAGCGATCTCGCCCAGGAGGACGGCATCCGTGTCCAGGTGGACCTTTCCGGCAAACCGCGATATGAGGATTACGCCGAGGCTGAACAGCAAGGGGAACACGAGGCCGATAGCGGCATCTTCCTTCACGAGCCCGGTCCGGTTGAGAAGCTCCACCATGCTGACGGTCAAAAGACCCGTCAGGGCCGCAGCGATGATGAGGAAAGGTGACGAGATGTCCCGGGTGACGAAGAAGGCCAGCACGATACCGAGAAGAATTGCGTGGCTTATGGCATCGCTCATCATGGCCATGCGTCGGAGTATGAGAAACACCCCGGGAAGCGAGCAGGTCACTGCCACCAATGCCGCCACGAGCTGTATCTCGATCTGCACCGTCGTCATCGTTCCTCGTCTCCTGAACTCTCCAGCCGTCTTCCCGCCTCGAAGCCTTCCGGCGTCAGGGCCCACTTGCCCTCGCCGGTTTCACTGACCAGACCCTCCTTCACCAGCTCCTTCAGGCTCCGGTCAACCCCCCCGTGGCCGATGCTCATCGTGCGCAACACCTCGATGGAATGTCCCCGGCCTATGTCGCCGTGCTTGACGGCAAGTATGTAAAGATCCTCCAAGACGGCATCCACCTGCAGCTGCCTCCTGTTTGCCTGCTCCCGGAGCCAGCTCCACAGAAGTCCCCGGTTGGGTGCGAGCAGAATCGATACCAGGACGATAACGCTTACGCAGATAACCACCGTGGGTCCCGTTGACAACCGGGGAACGCTGCTGCTTACCAGCGCACCGGAAACTCCCGCCAGGGCCCCGAAAAGCGCCGCCAGGCCTACCATCAGGCCGAGACGGTCCGTCCACTGCCTCGCAGCAGCACCGGGGGCAACCACCATGGCGCTCATCAGGACAACCCCCACGCTCTGCAATCCAATTACGATGGCGATTACGATCAGGGTGGTAAGCAGTACATCGATGACTCTCATCGGGAATCCGAGGGCCTGGCCGAAATCGGGATCGAAGCTGAGGAGTTTAAACTCCTTCCAGAAAAGCCCCATCAAAACAAGGGCCGCAGCTCCGAGGGCGCCCATGGTAATGAGGTCGTTTTTAACGAGCGTGGCCGCCTGCCCGAAGAGGAACGTGTCGAGCCCTGCCTGGCTCGCGTCGGGCCGCTTCTGGATAAAGGTTATGAGCACGAGGCCGAAGCCGAAAAAAACCGAGAGAACCAGCCCGAGGGCGCTTTCGTTCTGAATGCGGCTGTTTCTCACGATCCCGATGATCAGGAGCGTTCCCAGCCAGCCGGCGACTCCGGCACCGAGAAGCAAAACGACCTGATCCTTGCTCCCCGTCAGGATATAGGCGAGTGCTATGCCGGGCAGCGCAGCGTGGGAGATGCCGTCACCCAGAAGGCTCTGCCTGCGGAGAACGGCGAATGATCCGAGTGCGCCGCTGACGATGCCGAGCGTCGCCGAGCCAAGCGCAACGGTCCGGAACGTGTAATCGAACAGAAGATTCTCAAGAAGAGGAGCAAATTCCACAAACAAACTCCCAAAAGTTCACTTCCGGGTGCACGGCGGGGCTTACTTGTGGGAATGGTGCCCCAGGTACGCCACGCGCCCGCCATAGGCAAGCCGAAGGTTTTTTTCCGTGAAGACCTCGTCAACGGGGCCGCTGGCGATACGGCGCACGTTGAGCAGGGTAACCCAGTCGAAATATTCGCTGACCGTCTGGAGGTCGTGATGGACGACGACCACGGTTTTGCCCCTCCTGCGAAGCTCCTGCAACAGGGCCACGATGGAGCGCTCCGTGACGGCATCGACCCCCTGAAAGGGCTCGTCCATGAGGTATATGAGAGCATCCTGGACCAATGCCCGTGCGAGAAACACCCGCTGCTGCTGTCCTCCGGAAAGCTGGCTTATCTGGCGATGGGCCAGATCAGACAGTCCCACCTCTTCAAGGGCCTCGAATGCGAGATCCCTGTCTTTTTTCCGGGGCCTTCTTACCCAGCCGAGTTCCCCATAGCGGCCCATCGTTACCACATCCAGAACTACCGTCGGGAAATCCCAGTCAACGCTTGCCCGCTGGGGGACATAGCCAACGAGACGCCTCTGCTTTTCGTAAGGACGGCCGAAGATGGCAACCTGTCCAGCAACGGGCTTGATGAGGCCCATGATGGCCTTGATGAGTGTCGTTTTTCCCGCCCCGTTCGGTCCGACGATTGCCATCAGGACACCGGGGGGCACCTCGAGGTCGATGTCCCACAGAACCGGGTTATCCCTGTAGGCAACGGTTAAATCGTCCAGCCGTATCGCAGGTTGATCGGCAGGGTACGTCGGAACGCGATCTTTGTGGTTGCCCCCTGTAATCGACATTGACTTCTCCTCATACCGGGATCTTGCCATTTCCGGCCGGATACGGAGTTACTCGGCCAGGGCGGAAACAATGGTGTCTATGTTGTGCCGGACCATCCCGATGTATGTTCCCTCGAAAGATCCCGGATTTCCCATCGCATCGGAGAAGAGGTTTCCCCCTATCTTCACCTCGAATCCCCTGGCCCGAACAGAAGCCTGGAGTGCCTCGATGTACCGGCGGGGAACGGAGGTCTCCAGAAATATGGCGGGGATCCTCCGCTCAACGATAAACGCCGACAGTGCCTGTATGTCCGCCGCGCCCGCCTCTGCAACGGTGCTGATTCCCTGAAGTCCCATCACCTGAAAACCGTAGGCCCTTCCGAAATATTTGAACGCATCGTGGGCGGTAATGAGGACCCTTTTTTCTTGCGGGAGTTTGCCTGCCCTTGCAACCACATACTCGTTGAGGTCACCCAGACGCCGGAGGTACCCTTCCGAGTTGCTCCCGTATATCGC
>JBFFNJ010000108.1:0-7049 GCA_041563215.1 Candidatus Deferrimicrobia bacterium
GGAAAGTGTTTTTTCTCCTTTCTACTCAACCTGTCCTGTTTCCTCCTTACCGATCTGTTGCTCCCCTTCATCCTCACTGCTCTTCGGCGTTCCCTCTTTATTCTCTTTTTCTTCGTCACTACCTGCTGGATCGGAAAGCGGCACCTCCTCGCCCGTTGCTTCACTCGCCTCCTGTTTCTCTTCGTCACTACCTGCCGGTGCCGAAACCGGTTCCTCCATGCCCGTCGCTTCACCCGTCTCCTGCTTCTGCTCCTCACTTTCTGCGGGGGCGGAAACCGGTTCCTCCATGCCCGTCGTCTCGCTTTCCGCTGCTGCCTCTTCCTCCTTGTGTTCGAACAGCGCCTCAGCCTGGGCCAGGGCTTCTTCCGCCTTTCCTTCCTGCCTGACCTCTATGTTCCAGCTTATGAGTTTGGAGGCGAGCTTTACATTTTGCCCCCTTCTTCCGATAGCTATCATCAATTGATCCTCGGGGACGATAACCTCCATCGATTGCTCCGTTTCATTTACGAGAACCCGAATGATCTCCGCGGGAGACAGGGCGTTGCAGGCAAACCTCGCAGAATCTTCCTCCCACTGCACGATATCTATCTTTTCGCCCTTGAGCTCCTCAACAACCTTCTGTACCCGGGTACCCCGCAACCCAACACATGCTCCCACAGGGTCGATATCCTTGTCACGCGATTTCACGGCAATCTTCGTCCTTGAGCCAGGCTCACGTGCTATAGAAACGACGGAGACGATACCCTCATAAATTTCCGGGACCTCCATCTCAAAGATTTTCAGAACAAGCCTCGGATCGGTCCTGCTCAGAATTATCTCCGGCCCTCTCTGCGACAGGATGACATCTTTGATGTAGGCCCTAATTCTGTCCCCCTGCCGGTACCTCTCTCTTTTTACCTGTTCCCTCGGCGGCATTATCGCCTCGGTCTTTCCAAGGTCAACGATCATGAGGTCTCTTTCAAATCTCTGTATTATTCCGTTGACAATATCTCCCTTCTTTTCTATATACTCCTCGAATATCACTTCCCGCTCTGCCTCTTTCACCTTCTGCAAGATAATCTGCTTTGCCGTTTGAGCAGCTATTCTCCCCAGCTCTTTCGTGGGCAACCTGAAACCGATGCTGTCGCTTACCTGAGCATCAGGATCATACTCCTGAGCTTCCTGGAGCGAAATTTCAAGTTCGGGATCGGAAACCTTTTCAACAACTTCTTTATACTCGAGAATTTCAAAGACACCTGTATCATCATCGAAGTATGCCTCTATCTCTTTTTCCTGACCGAACTTTTTCCGTGCAGCATACTCCAGGGCCTCTTTGATGGCGCTGACGATAATTTCCTTTTTTATCCCCTTCTCCTTTCCGAGCTGATTAATTATTTGATTTAGTTCAAAAATCATTGTTCCACCCCTCTTGTCAACTCCGACACATCCTTTTTGAGTCTGGCTTTTTTGATATTTTCATAATCGATTGCGATTTGCTCCCCCTCCTGTTCGATGACGACGTGAGATTCCGTCACCTCGGTAATTGTACCCGAAATCTTTCTCCGTCCCCCCGTTACATGCTCGAGCCTGATGTTCACCGTCTCCCCAACAAACCTGTTGAAATGTGACGGCTTTCTCAAAACCCTTTCGATTCCCGGAGAGGAAACCTCAAGATAATAAGAGGTGGGTATCGGGTCGTCTATTTCCATCAGAGCACCCAGGTTTTTACTGAAGGACTCACAATCAGCTATGTTAACCCCTCCATCTCTATCGATAAAAACCCGCACGATGTACCTTCCGGGATTGCCAGACATCTCGACATCCACCACTTCGACACACTCCTGTAGCGCAATATCTTCGGCCAGATCACAAACCCTTTTCTTGATCTCTTTCGTCCTCATCATCATGCTCCACGTTCAAAAAAAAAGCGGGCTTTTGCCCACTTTCTACTATAGTAACCCTTTTGTAGCGGAACTTCAAGGAAAAAAGCACATTTCTGTAGCTGATCAAAAGGGCCTGGAATCGGGAAGGATTCTACGTTTTCAGCGTTCCGGTGAAATCAGCCACCCTTTCTATTTCCTCCCGGTCGAAATACGACTGTATGCCGTCGAGAATCTCCTCCGAAATACGGGGGTTTATGAAGTTTGCCGTTCCTACCTGAATGGCCGTGGCACCTGCAAGCATGAATTCCAGGGCATCCCTTTCGTTCATTATTCCACCGATCCCTATTACGGGAACGCTGACCCTTTGTGAAACCTGGTATACCATTCTGAGGGCCACGGGCTTGATCGCCGGCCCTGACAATCCGCCCATAACATTGCCGAGTATAGATTTTTTTTTATCCAGATCAATAACCATGCCAAGGAGCGTGTTGATGAGGGAGATCCCGTCAGCCCCGGCATCCTCCACGGCAGCGGCGATTTCCGTTATATCGGAAACGTTCGGGGAAAGCTTCACGATGATTGTCTTGTCCGTTTCCTTCTTCACCGCCTGAACAACCTTCGAAGCAGCAAGGGGATCCTGACCGAAAACGATACCCCCCTTTTTCACGTTGGGGCATGAAATATTCAGTTCAAGCCCTTCCACACCCTCTGCATCATCGAGAATTGCGGCTACGGCTGCGTATTCCTCCTCCATTTTCCCGTAAACATTTGCAATTACCGTAGCATCTAACCTTCTCAGGTGGGGCAGTATCTCAGAAACAAAATTTTTAACCCCTATGTTTTGCAAACCTATGGCGTTTAACATACCCGATGCCGTCTCAAAAATTCTCGGTCCCGGGTTGCCTTTGACGGGCTCTATGGAAAGTCCTTTCACGATAACCGCACCGAGCCTCGAGATATCGAAAAAATCGGAATATTCAACGCCATAGCCGAAGGTTCCCGAAGCAGAGAACACGGGATTTTTAAACGTGCTCTTTCCAATGCAAACCGACAGGTCAATCATCGAAGATCACCTCTTCCGAAGAAAATACGGGGCCCTCCATGCACACCCTTACATGCTGGTACCCGCCCGGGGCAGCAACCTTTACCACGCAACCGAGGCAAACCCCGAAGCCACAGGCCATGAAGTTTTCCAGTGAAAGGAAAGCCCGAATCTTTTTTTCAGCAGACAAAACCTTCACCGTGCTCAACATTTCCGTTGGCCCACAGGCAAAAACCGCCCATTCCGCCCTGCTTCCTGTCCCGATATCCTCGATCTCTTTTTCGAGAACTTCGGTGACGAGCCCTCTGAAACCCATGGATCCATCCTCTGTTGTATAGGTTACATCTCCCTCCAATGATTTTGCGCCAACGCTGCTTGCGGGAGGTATATCCTTGTCGGTTTTGGCACCCAGGATAATCTTCATCTCTTTTCCAAGCCCTTTGAGATGAAGCGCCACGGGGAAAACCGAACTGAAACCGATCCCTCCCCCGGCAAGAATGAACTTTTCCGCATCCTCCGGCTCGATAAATCCGTTCCCGAGTGGGCCGTTGATCTGGATCTCGTCTCCCCGGTGGAGCCCCGAGAGTATGACCGTACCTCTGCCGACAATTTTGTAAACTATCTGCAGAACGTTCTGCCCTCCGACAACGTCCCAGGAATATATCGCGAAGGGCCGGGGAAGCAGGGGATCCGTCCCCTGCCACGCACGTATCATGACGAACTGTCCGGGTATGAACGGTTGAATGAAAGGAGTGCTCACTTTCATCAGATAGTGTTTGTCCGATACGGGAAGATTGTCGATGATCCTGCCCGAATAGAACACTATGCATCCCCTCTTCCCAAGTTCTTTATCATGACCCACCCGTCTTCGCCTGTATCTGCGTAATATCCCTTTCTGACCCCTACATATCGAAATCCGAGCTTCTTGTAAAGGCTTATCGCCGGATTGTTGCCCTCCCTGACTTCAAGATATATGTACGATGCCCCCCTGGTTCCTGCAACGTCTTCACAGGTCTCCATGAGCTTTTCTCCAAGTCCACGCCTCCTCATCCCCTTGGCCACACAGATGTTGAGAATATGACATTCGTCAAAGAGTATCCAGAATATGATAAACCCGAGGACTTCCCCCGTTTCACTCCGGCAGACGACGTAATTATGGGAGTAGTCGCGTTCGAGTTCTTCCAGGAAAAGCGCCCTGCTCCAAGGGGTATGAAAGGATTCCCTCTCTAGTTCCAGAACCCTTTCGATATCGGCCTTTCCCATTTTTCTTATGGCTACCTCTTTTACCATCTCAAGAGCGCAGAACCCCACGTGAAACCAGAGCCGAAAGCCGCAAGGCAAATGATATCCCCCTCTTTTATAAGCCCATTTTCCAGACACTCGTCTAGCGCAATGGGTATTGAGGCCGCGGTCGTATTTCCATATCGATGGATATTGCTGAAGACTTTGTCTTCCGCCAGCTCCATGCTTTTAGCAACGGACTGGCTTATCCTCAAGTTCGCCTGGTGGGGAATTATGAGCGATAAACTCTCTCTGGAAAGATTGTTGGCATCGAGGGCCTCCAGGATCGTCTCCTTGAAACGCTTTACCGCATTCGTAAAAACAAACCTCCCGTTCATATGGGGAAAGTGACGTTTCTCTCTGAGTATCTCCTCCGTGATCCTTGGGTTGGAGCGGCTTCCCGGTGCCTCACACCAAAGCTCTCTTGCATGTTTACCCTCGGAGTTCATGTGGGTTGTCAATATTCCCTCCCCTCTCGCAGACGGGCCGACAACTGCCGCTCCCGCCCCGTCTCCGAACAAAACGCTTATATCCCTTCCTTCGGTGGAAAAATCGAGGCCGCAGGAATGTATTTCCGATCCTATGACGAGGATGTTATCGAACTTCCCGATCTTTACAAAAGACTCTGCAACGGAAAGACCGTAAATAAATCCGGTACATTGATTCCGGACATCGAGGGCCCCCACGCAACCAAGGCCCAGCATATCCTGAACCAGGACGCCGCTGCCGGGGAAAAAGTAATCTGAGGAGAGGGTGGCAAATATCACATAATCTATATCCTTCGGCTGGAGACCGGCTTTCTCCATTGCTCTTTTTGCCGCAACTGCCCCCATGGAAGACGTGGTCTCATTACCTTCCGCGTACCGCCTCTCTAAAATTCCGGTCCTCTGTGTTATCCACTCGTCCGATGTATCCATCAACTGCTCGAGGTCTGTGTTCAAAATAACCTTTTCGGGTAGATACCTCCCTGTCGATACTATTTTTGCGCCCCTCATGGCAATACCTCCTTCATCATCAGAGGATCAAAACGGCCGCTGCAACTACGGTGGTATAATCGTCTTTTACGATCGACGACTGGGTAATATTGAACGAACGGTATATCTTCCCGCTTATTTTCCAGACCTCTTTTTTTTCGTCCCAGCTCTTATCCTCATCGAACTCAATGCCGAGCGTGCTTGCAAGCATAGCGGCAGCAAGATCCTCTGCATAATCACCTGCCACCTTTTCATTCTGGCCAAATGCGTGGTGCTCGCTCAGATACCCATATGTGTTCTTGTCCGTCGGTATCGCGCAGCCTATAGACGATGCGATGAGCCTCCTCGGCTCATCGCTGGTGAGGCGTGACATAACGACAAAAACGATCTGCCCCGGTTTCAACAGACGCAGGCCCTCCGTTCTCCTGATGATCTTGCATCCGGGAGGATAAATACTGGAAACCGATACGAGGTTGAATTTTTCGATCCCCGAATCCCGAAGTGCAAGCTCAAACGATTGGAGTTCCTCTTTGTGTCTACCCACACCCTTTGTGAAAAACATTTTAGAAGGCACGAACATCCACAACCTCCATACCGTCATGCTTCATTCGATTGACCCATAGGCGACTGCGTATCCCATGAGCCTGTAGACGAGCTTTGCCGCAAAAAAGTCAGGGGCTACGATTCCCGTTATAGGAGACAGCTCGACCACATCGAAACCGATTACCTTTTTTCGCTTGTACACCTCGGAGAGGATATCGAGGCCACCGTACCAATCAATGCCTCCCGGTTCGGGGGTGCCAACTGCCGGCATAGCCCCGGGATCAAAAAAGTCCAGGTCAACGGTAATGTAGACATTGTCCTTCAGGTTGGCGATGATAGCGTTAATGACCTCACCCTGGTTCTCCTTCAGCTCGTAGGCATAATAAGTCTTCAAATGGTTCTTCCGGATGAACCTGTCCTCCTCCTCGGACAGGCTCCGAACCCCAACCTGTATCACGTCAAAACCCTTTTCCACTATCCTCCTGGCAACACAGGCGTGGTTCCATCTCGTGCCCTGATAGCTGTCCCTGTAGTCACCATGGGCATCGAGTTGCAGGATCGAAAAGCTACCGTACTTTTTCTTGAGGGGTTCCAGAGCCCCGATAGTCACCGTGTGCTCCCCTCCGATTATGACCGGATACCTGTTTCTCTTGATGTACTGCTCGATCGCCTTCTCCATCTCACGCAGGGAACTGAGCGGCGTCTTGAGGTTCGCCTCAACGAATGGCGCCGTAAAAATCCCGCTCTTGTATGTCTCTATCTTCAGCTCATCATCAAAAAGTTCCATATTTGCCGACGCCGAGAGAATAGCCATGGGTCCGTTCCTCGCACCGGTCATGTAGCTCGCAGTAACATCATAAGGTATTGGAATTACTACAAATTTGGAGTTCTTCCAGGAGCTGTACTTTTCAGGCAACCCTCCGAAGTTAAATTTTAATTCCTTCACCCGAACCTCCCTTCTTCATCCTTTTCCTTCTCAGGGAAACGATTGCATAATACATCATATAATAAGCAACGAGCGATGCAAACAAGCCGGTAATTGTTGTTCCCACGAAAAGGGGAATTCCATAAACTTTGAAATAGGCAAGGAGTGTCTTGAAACTAAAATTTTCGAAAGAGGGGGGTACGGGATTTCCTCCAACCACGAGCACACCTAACTTATATGACGCGTAAAACACAAAGGGAATGGTCAGGTGGTTGTTGATCCAAGCCCCCGTGATGATAGCCACTTTGTTGAACCGAAATATTACCGCAATAGCAATTGCCATTATCGTGTGAATCGAAAGCAGTGGGGTAAAGCTGATAAAAACCCCAATGGCAAAGCTCAGCGCAATCTTTCTCTCGCAC
>JBFFNJ010000109.1:0-6963 GCA_041563215.1 Candidatus Deferrimicrobia bacterium
ATAGTGAATTGATCATCTTTTTCAGGCAGTCCTTCACGTCCCCAACGATGGGTATATCGACGTGAACGTTCTTTTTGATCGATGTGGGGTCGATATCGATGTGAATTATCTTCGCAAGGGGTGCAAACTCGTCCACTTTCCCCGTCACCCTGTCGTCGAACCGGGCCCCGATAGCGATGATGAGATCGCTGTTCGTGATCGTCATGTTTGCCGCATAGGTTCCGTGCATACCCAGCATGCCCAGGAAGTTTTCTCCCGAGGCAGGATAGCCGCCAAGACCCATGAGGGTCAGCGCTACCGGCACACCGAGAAGGTCAGCCAGTTCGGTCAGGTATTTTGCGCTATCGCCGAGTATCACCCCGCCGCCCGCGTATATGATCGGCCTCCGTGAGTTGAACAACAGGTCCACCGCTTTCTCTATCTGTTTGGGGTGTCCCTTGTAGTTCGGGTTGTAACCGCGAAGCTTGAGCTCCTTGGGAAAGACGTATTCAGTTGACGTAGTCAGCACATCCTTGGGAAGGTCAACGAGAACAGGCCCCGGGCGCCCGCTCGATGCTATGTGGAAGGCCTCCCTGATTATCCTTGCCAGGTCATTCACGTCCTTGACCAGGTAGTTGTATTTCGTGCAGGGTCTCGAGATTCCCACGATGTCTGCTTCCTGGAAGGCATCGTTCCCGATAAGGAGCGTGGGCACCTGACCGGTGAATATCACGATAGGGATCGAATCCATATAGGCCGTGGCCATCCCGGTAACGGTGTTCGTGGCACCGGGGCCTGACGTAACGAGACATACACCGGGCTTTCCCGCTATTCTCGCATACCCGTCGGCAGCGTGAACGGCGGCCTGCTCGTGCCTGACCAGGTAGTGCCGTATCGAGGTGTTGTTGAAGAGGGTGTCGTAGATATTGATGACCGCACCGCCGGGATACCCGAAGATGGTGTCCACCCCCATCTCGATGAGCGTTCTGACAAAAATTTCAGACCCTGTTAATCTCACTTTTTCCTCCATTCTTACTCGATGAATTCATTACAGATCGCACCGGTGTTAGCCGACTTCACGACCTTTGCGTACCGGGCGAGATACCCCTTCTCTACCTTTGGCGGTGGCGGCTTGAAACTCTTGAGCCGCACCGACAACTCTTCGTCCGAGAGCTTGACCTCCAGTTTTCTCGCCTTTATGTCCATGGTAATCTCATCCCCGTCCCGAACAACGGCAATAGGACCACCCTCCATTGCCTCAGGGGAGATGTGGCCGATACAGGGGCCTCTCGTTCCTCCCGAGAACCTTCCATCCGTGAGCAGGGCTACCTTCTCGCCGAGTCCCATGCCGATCAGCGCCGATGTGGGGCCCAGCATCTCCCGCATACCCGGTCCCCCTCTCGGGCCCTCGTACCGGATCACCACGACCGAGTTCTCCGGGATTTGGCTCGCCAGGATCTTCTCGATGGCCTCGTCCTCGGAATCGAAGCATACGGCCTTACCGGTAAAGGTAAACACCTTTTCGTCAACACCCGACTGCTTGATAACGGCACCATCCGGTGCCAGGTTCCCCCAGAGCACGGCAATACCCCCTTCGCTCCGTATGGGGTTGTCAAGAGGCCTTATCACCTCGTCGGAGAACACTTTCGCCCTCTTCGCCACATCGACGATATCGATGCCACCCACGGTCTTGCTGGGCTTGATGAGCGGCAAGAGGCGCGACAGAACGGCAGGGATCCCTCCCGCAAACTCAACATCCTCCATGAAATGCACACCCGCCGGGCTGACACTGGCAAGCTGGGGCGTCTCCCTCGAAAGCCTGTCAAACGTGTCGAGTGGAATGTCAACGCCGGCCTCGTTGCCGATGGCCAGGAGATGGAGGACACTGTTGGTGGACCCTCCCAGGGCCATATCCACCCGAATAGCATTCTCCAGCGCCTCTTTTGTGATGATATCCCGCGGCCTCAGCCCCTCCTCGACGAGCCGCATGATCGCTTTTCCCGTTTCGAAAGCGATCTGTTTCTTCTTTGCCATTCCTGCAAGAGCCGAAGCACACCCCGGGAGAGACATGCCCATAGCCTCGGTGAGGCACGACATGGTGTTCGCCGTGTAGAGCCCCTGGCAGGAGCCCTCTCCAGGGCACGCTTCCCCCTCGAGAAAGTGAAGTTCGTCATCCTGTATCTCGCCCGCCTTGTACCTCCCTATCGCCTCGAACGTATCCGAAACCAGCGACAATCTCCTCTCCCCCATCCTCCCTGTCAGCATGGGACCCGCCGTGATGACAACGGACGGGATGTTCAACCTCGCCGCAGCCATGAGCATGCCCGGCGTGATCTTGTCGCAATTGGTAAGGAGGACCAGCGCATCGAGCGCGTGGGCTTCCGTGATAGTCTCGACCATATCCGCTATGAGCTCCCTCGAGGGAAGTGAGTAGTGCATTCCCACGTGCCCCATGGCAATTCCATCACAGATTCCCGGAATACCGAAGATAAAGGGCACACCACCACCCGCCCACACACCATTTTCGATATGCCTTTCCAGGGTCCTCATGCCCACGTGGCCGGGAATCAGGTCTGTGAAGGAAGAAGCGACGCCGACAAATGGCTTGTTCATCTCGTTGCGGGGAACTCCCGTAGAGCAGATGAGCGCTCTTGTGGGCATCCGTTCGAGACCCTCCTTGATTTTACGGCTCCTCATACATTCCGCTCCGGTTTTTGATTTAAATTATTAATTATACACCTAACTGAGCTTTTTCTTGTAGTCAGATACGATCTTGGCGATTTTATCCTTTTTGAAGAGCTTGATCTTGCTCAGCTTCTTTCGTTCCACCTCCTCATCGGGCAGAAGGTAGACTCTCGTGTCGAGTTCCTGGATTTTCCTGTCGAGTTCCCGGTGCTCATCGACGAGCTTTTTGAACTCATCATCTTCCTTCACGAGTGTTTCGATGATACTTTGATCCCTTACCGTCATTTTTCCCTCCTGCTATATTTCAGTTCTGCCTCCGAAGGCCGGACGTAAATGGGCTGGGCATCCTCGGGGCCAACACCCACAATGTGATCTGCGGAGTAGAAATATTCGAGAAGCGCCGTTGCGCTCAGGGCATCGGTTATGTCTTTCTCTCCCGGATATGGACCGATTCCTCCCCCATTGAATACCCCCCTGTAACGAACGTACCCCGGCCCGTAGACAAAGCTGTTCTGGGATACAGTTTTATATATCAGATTTTCTGGAGTAATTGAAATATAATCGCTCTGCCGGGATATACCCTGCTCCTCCCTGCGGTACAAAGCCGTGTAGACTTCCCCCTTCCTCGCATCGAGGGCAGGAACGACAAGATCATACCCGGGGGGTGCTCGATAGGCCATGACATCGAGTGTCGGCACGGGAAAAATCCTGACCTTCCTTGCCTGAGCGATCCCATAGGCGAAGGAAAATCCCACGCGGATACCCGTGAAGGAACCCGGTCCGGAGCAGATGACCACCCCATGGATATCCGACCTGTCGCTCCCTGTCTCGTCAAGCATCTCCTCCAAAAGGGGAAGAAAAACCTCGGAAAACTGTCTTCCCTGCGGCTGAGTCCGAAAAGACAGAACACGGCCATCCATCCCCAGAGCGATGCTGCCGGGGGGGTCTGTTGGCTCGATGCCGAGATAGAGACCTTTACGAAGCAGGTCACCGGTCATTTCGTAAGAATTCTCGCTATATCGTTGTAAAAAACAAGAATGGTGAGGGTGATTATGATCACGAGTCCTATCTGCTGTACGATACCCTTTACCTTCATACTCAGCGTTTTACCCGTAATCGCCTCGAGAGAAAAAATCAGAATGTGCCCGCCATCGAGAATCGGAATCGGGAGAAGGTTGAGAATGCCCAGGTTGACGGAAAGTAACGCCAGGAAATAGAAAAAGGGAGCCATTCCCTGCTTGGCCTGATCTCCGGCGATCTGCGCTATGAGTATGGGACCGCCGAGCGTGTCCGCGGGGATTACCCTTTCTATCAGCTTTACGATGGTTACAACGGTGAGGTAGACCATCCTCCCCGTTTCCTTGATCCCGAGAAAGAGGGCAGAAAAGGGATTGTAATGCTTTATGAAATAATCACCCTTGGCTATAATTCCTATTTTCGGTTCTCTCACCGGCTCCCCGAATATGTTCTTTACCTCCCTCTCCTCAGCCCGCAAAACCAGGTTCACATTCCTGCTGCCCCGGTTGATGACGACCCTGAGGGGATTCTCCGCCCCGAACTCCTTGATCACATCAGCGATATCCTCCCACCTGTTCATGGTCCTATCGTTGATCGAAAGGATGACGTCATCTTTTTCGATCCCGGCGCGGAATGCCGGCGAATCCTTCACAACATCTCCGATAACCGGTTTCAGGACAGGGACGCCGGTCATGAAGACTATCCAGAAGACGAAGGCAGAGAATACGATATTGAACAGGGGACCGGCGGCAACCACCATCAGCTTGGTAGCGGAAGGGCTGTGGGAGAAAGACCGGGACACATCCTCCGGGGATATCGGCTCATCGGGAGATTCACCGAGCAGCTTGACGTACCCCCCCAGAGGCACGGCAGAAAGGAGATATTCGGTACCCCCTCTCTCGAAACCAAAAATCTTCGGTCCAAAACCGAGAGAAAATTTCAGGACACCGATGCCGAGCTTTCTGGCCACGATGAAATGACCGAATTCATGAACGAAAATCAGGATGCCAAGAACGACTATGAAGGAAAAAATGTAAACCAATCTTTAGTTTTTCCTCTCTTCTTCTCTTAATATTGTAACAGCTAGATCTTTCGCCCGTGAAATCGTTTCTCTAATGTTTGATATGGAGTCAGCAGATTTCGTTTCCACGTCCCTCTCGAAAGCCGACACGACCCGCGCCGTGACCCGGTAAATGTTGGTAAACTTGATCCTCCCTTCGACGAAGTGCTCCACTGCCACGTCATTCGCTGTGCTCATGACGGCAGGCAGGATTCCTCCCTTTTTGGCCACGTCAATAGCGAGCGCAAGGGAGGGAAACCGTTCGAGGTCGGGGCGATAAAACCTCAAATCGTTCATGGATTCCCATATGTTCACCGACAGGTCGAGTTCGAGCCGTTCAGGGTATGCCAGGGCATACCCTATCGGAATTCTCATGTCGGGCACACCGAGCTGGGCAATTATGGAACCGTCGGAGAACTCAACCATCGAGTGAACAATCGATTGGGGGTGAATGATGACTTCGATCCTATCGGGAGAAATACCGAAAAGGTGCATCGCTTCGATTATTTCATATCCCTTGTTCATCGCCGTTGCCGAATCGACGCTGATCTTGGAACCCATCCGCCAGACGGGATGATCGAGTGCCTCATCGACGGTCACCGACGACAGATCCTTTTCCCGGTCAAAAAAGAACGGCCCCCCCGAAGCGCAGAGTATCAGCCGCTTGACAAACTCCTTCCGGTGGCCTGAAAGGGCCTGAAAAATGGCAGAGTGCTCGCTGTCGACGGGTATGACTTCCGCACCCGAACGTGCCGCCTCTTGCATGATGATGTTCCCTCCGGCCACGAAAAGTTCCTTGTTTGCCAGGGCTATCCTCTTCCCCATCACCGCTGCCTTCGCTATTGACTCCAGGCAGATGATCCCCGTAGCGCCGGCCACGATAATGTCAACCTCGCCGGAGAGGGAGGCCACGTCTATGCCATCCTCGCCCCACACAATTGCCGGAGGACCATCTCCGAGAATTTCCTTCAGGCCTCTCGCTTCCTGCTCTCCCCTTACGCTCACCACGGCAGGGTTGAACCTTTGCACCTGGTCAGCGAGGAGGGAAATATTTCCCCCGGCGATGAGGGAGTGGACATCGAAGCGATCCCTGTTTTGCGCAATGACATCGAGGGTGGAGATCCCGATGCTTCCCGTTGATCCCTGGATTGCTACCCGTTTCACCTTTCTCTCAAACCCCTTTCAAGAAGAAAAATAGGACAAACCCGTTCAGCAGCATGCTGTCGATCCTGTCGAGAACCCCGCCGTGTCCGGGCAAAATGTTTCCCGAATCCTTCACCCCCGCCGCGCGTTTGAGGAGCGATTCGATCAAGTCACCGATCTGCCCGACGGTGGAGATGAGAAGGGGAAGCAGTATGTGGGGCAGAAGTGTATCCAGCCGGTAAAAAAAGCGCAGGTAGAGGAACCCTGCCAAAGTGCCAAAAACCGTGCTCGCCACGGCCCCCTCCACGGTCTTTCCCGGGGAGACGGAAGGCGCCAGCTTGATCTTGCCGAACCTGCTCCCCACAAAGTAGGCCGCAGTGTCCCCGATGTAAACGGTCACGGCGATGAAGAATATGAGGTGATGACCCCGGGGGAGTTCCCTGAGAAGGCTGAAAAAAGGCATGAAGAAATAAATGTACATGAAACCGAGCATGCTGACAGATAAGAACCTGAGTCTCTTTCCCGGTTCATCCGTGGAAAAAAGGGATAGACAGGAGAAGATAATCAAGCCAGCGAGAACGGGCATTGCCAGGTTTTCGCCGTTGTTTGCACAACCATAGAAAACGGATCCTGCCACGGTAAGGGGGAAGGCTATGAGTGATATCGGCCCTTTTACGAAGAACATGGAAGAAAACTCCATGCTGCAGAGAAATGCCACGAGAACCAGGAACAGGACAAACGCCTTTTGCGGCAGATAGTATACCGCTCCTGCCGCGAGGGGAATCAGGATGCTTGCTGTCGCGATTCTCTTCAGGAGCATGGCATCATGGAGACGGATCGACCTGTTCGCGTGTCAATCCGAATCTTCTTTTCCTCCTTGAAAATTCGCGTATGGCAAGGTCAAAATCCTTCTTCGTAAATTGAGGCCACAGCTTATCGGTGATATAGATCTCCGTGTAGGCAAGTTGCCAGAGCATGAAATTGCTGATCCTGATCTCCCCGCTGGTCCTTATGAGGAGATCGGGATCGGGAATCCCGGACGTGTCGAGAAAGCGTCTGAATTCATTTTCGTCCAGAAG
>JBFFNJ010000110.1:0-6959 GCA_041563215.1 Candidatus Deferrimicrobia bacterium
GTCAGGCCGTCCATAGAGGATCCGGAAAAGTACATATCGGTCAATGTGGGCGGTACGTACAACCTTCTCGATGCGGCACGGAAAAACGATGTCGGGTCGTTCATATTTGCCTCTTCGTCGTCGGTCTACGGGGGAAACAGGAAACTCCCCTTTTCCGAGACAGATGGCGTTGACAACCCGGTGAGCCCCTATGCCGCTACGAAAAAAGCGGGAGAGCTGCTCTGCCACACCTATCACCATCTCTACGGCATGGATGTGACCTGTCTGCGGTTCTTCACCGTTTACGGCCCCCGCCAGAGGCCCGAGATGGCGGTATACAGCTTCACGGAAAAGATTTTCGGGGGGGAAAAGGTTCCCCTCTTCTCCATGGGGAAGAGCAAGCGGGATTACACCTTCATCGACGATATAGTTGAAGGTATCGTTCTTTCCATGAACAATATGGGTGGGTACAGGATATACAATCTCGGAGAGTCGAAGGTAACGGACCTCCTCGAACTTGTCTCGATAATCGAGCGTGCGACGGGAAAAAAGGCGCGTGCCGAACTGCTTCCCCACCAACCCGGCGACATGATGGTTACCTATGCTGACGTATCCAGGGCAAGAGAGGAACTGGGGTACAACCCGAAGTGGAGTGTTGAAAAAGGCATAGAAGTTTTTGTGGACTGGTACGGGAAAAAAAGGAAAAAGGAGGCGTAAATGAAAGTCACAATATCACTCATCAAGGCGGATATCGGTTCAATCGGGGGGCATATAATGCCCAGCAGCGGTTTGATGGAGAAGGTAACGGAGGTTGTCAGGAAGCAGGGCAAGGGAATGGTGATCGACTCCTATGTCGGGCACACGGGGGACGACATAGCGATCCTCATGACCCACACGCTGGGTGAAGATTCCGAGAAAATTCACAAACTCGCCTTTGATGCCTTCATGGAGGGGACTCAAGTTGCCAAGAAACAGGGTCTGTACGGAGCCGGGCAGGATTTGCTCAAGGACTCGTTTTCGGGCAACGTAAAGGGGATGGGGCCCGCCGTTGCGGAGATGGAGATAGAAGAAAGGCCGAATGAACCCTTCCTTGCCTTCGCAGCCGACAAGACAGACCCCGGAGCGTACAACCTGCCCTTCTACCTCTCCTTTGCGGACCCGATGTACTGCGCGGGGCTGATCCTCTCACCGAAGGTCGGCAAAGGGTACACCTTTAACATCATGGATGTTGAATATACCGAGGGAGACAAGGTCGTGGAGCTCAACGCTCCCGAAGACCTCTATGATATCGCGGCGCTCTTGAGGGATCAGGAACGGTACGTTATTGAAAAGATTTACTCGAGAGATACCGGGGATATTGCCCTCTCGATCAGCACCACGCGGTTGCACAACATTGCCGGTAAGTACACGGGTAAGGATGATCCCGTTGCCCTCGTGCGCGTGCAGGGTAACTTCCCCGCCACCGGCGAAATAATATCCCCCTTTGCCATCGGGCATTACGTTGCCGGTTTCATGAGGGGCTCTCATAACGGTCCGCTCATGCCCGTCAAGAAAAACAGCCCCATATCGTACTTCGATGGCCCTCCCGTGGTGAACTGCCTCGCCTTCTGTGTCAAAGATGGAGTCCTGACGGAAGCAGCCGATGTGTTCGATCACCCCTTCTGGGATTACGTGAGGGACAACGTCTCGAGAAAATCTGAAGAGTTGAGGCGCCAGGGATTCTTCGGCCCGGCGATGTTGCCGTTCAGCGAACTCGAGTATGGAGGTATCGTCGAGAGGCTGAAAAATCTCGAGGACCGGTTTTCCGTCAGAAAAGAGTAAACTCAAGGCGCCGCAAGGCGCCTTTTCTCTTTTTCTAGCATTCCCGCTTGCGTGGTTACTTGTACGTGAGGATTCCGATGAGCACGAGGTCCTCCCTGCTTTCGTTCTGGTAGTTGTGGGCAACATCGGAATAGAAGCTTACCACGTCACCTTTGGAGACAGGAATCTTCTTGTCCTTGACCGTGATGACCCCTTCACCCGAATCGATGTACAGAATGTGGTGGGACCCGGAGGGATGTTTCGAGTCTTCCTCGAGACCGGTACCGGGAGGGATGATCATCCTGAAAAAGTCGACACTTACGTCGGGTGAATATTTATTGAAGAATTGAACTTTCAAACCACCGTCAGAGTTCATGGTGAGAAGGTTATCGAGACGTGTCTTCGTTATTTTTTTCCCTTCAGGGATGTTGATCATCTCTGCAAGTGAAAGGTTGAAAAAGTTGGCGAGTTTTATCGCCAGGTCGATGGTCGGTGTGGTTTCATCCCGTTCGATCTTTGAAAGCATGGATATGCTGATACCCGTTCCCACCGACACATCCTTGAGCGTCAGGTTCTTCTGATAACGAAGATCCTTTAGTTTTTTCCCTACAGCGGCCTTTGTCATCCTCTGCCCTCCCGTCATGTGCTATTTTAATATATTATAATAAAATCCTCTGTCAAGGAAAGGAGGTTACACGTGAAAAAAGGCGTGCTATCGATCGATTACAGCTTTGCCCTGAAGGATTTGAACAGGTTCGGGATGGGAATTTCACATAGAGACCTCAAGGCCGGCCTAGCCCTTGGAGCCAAAAAAAACAAGGAGCTCTTTCTGGAAAGGGTATCGGGAAGTGCGGGTTTTTACTCGTTGCCATACTTTGAGAAGGAGACGCGAAAAATTTCACGGTTTGCAGCATCTTTGAGAAGAAGGTTTGATACCCTCGTGGTACTCGGGATCGGCGGGTCTGCCCTGGGAACTTCTGCGGTGATGGGAGCGCTTCCGGAAAGGACGAGGAGAAAAGGCGGGAGGGTACTTGTGCTCGATAACGTGGACCCCGATGCCTTTGAAAAGGCCGTTGCCACGCTCGATCTCAAGAGTACCGTTTTCAACGTAATCAGCAAATCGGGAAGCACTTCGGAGACCCTCTCACAGTTTTTTGTGGTAACAGGCCTATTAAAAAGGAAAGTCGGGGATCGGTGGAAAGAGCACATCATCGTAACCACCGATCCGGAGAAAGGGCTGCTTCGGAATCTTGCCGGAAAATATGGTTTTCTCTCCTTTCCCGTGCCGCCTTCCGTGGGAGGCCGGTTTTCGGTCCTTTCGCCGGTGGGGCTGCTGCCCCTTGCTTTCGCAGGCGTCAATGTGGGCTCATTGCTCGAGGGAGCGCGCTATATGGACGGAATTAACCTCGGCACAGAGAAAGAGGCCAATCCGGTGGTGCTTTTAGCGGCGATATATGCCCACTTTATGGAAGATACGAGAAAGAACACCTTCGTCCTCTTCGCCTATTCCGATTTTTTCGTCAAGTTAAGCGACTGGTTCTGTCAGCTATGGGGTGAAAGTCTGGGAAAGGAAAAGAAAGAGGGCGGTAGAATCGACAGTATCGGCCAGACACCCGTCGGCGTCATTGGGGTAACGGCCCAGCATTCACAGCTGCAGCTCTACATGGAAGGCCCTGATGATAAGGTGTACACGTTTATAGGGCCGGGGAAATTCCGCAAGGATTATTCCATCAAGCCTCTCAAGAAAGACGAAAGCGTTTTGTTTCTCTCCGGAAAGAAAATGGCAGACCTCTTTAGGGCGGAAATGGATGCAACGATATACTCTCTCGCCTCGAAAGGAAGGCCGGTTATCGTTATCGAACCTCACGTAAGAAACGAGTTTGCCATCGGGGCGCTGATATTTCTCTTTGAGTGTGTAACCGCTTTAACGGGGAAGTTGCTGGGGGTCAACCCGTTCGATCAGCCAGGGGTGGAGTATGGAAAGAAGCTCACCAGGGCCATGCTCGGTGATAAAATGTCCATAAAATTCCTTGAAGACATAGAAGAGTTCAGGAAGGTCAGGGGCAGGTGTGAGATCAACCTGGAGGCGAATTGAAGAAGATCAGAAAGTTAAGCGAAGAGACCATCAACAAGATTGCTGCCGGTGAAGTAATAGACCGCCCGTCATCGGTTGTCAAAGAGCTCGTGGAGAACTCCCTGGATGCCGGCTCCACCCGCGTGTCGGTTAGCATCGAGGACGCGGGGCTTTCACTCATAGAGGTGGCCGATAACGGGAGCGGGATGGATTCTGAAGATCTGCGGCAATCGCTTCTGCGCCACACAACCAGCAAGATTCAGGGTGTTGGAGATCTTTCATCAATCAACTCGTTCGGGTTCAGGGGAGAAGCCCTTGCGTCGATCGCAGCGGTATCGAAGATGGAAATACGATCGATTCCCGAGGGGAGCGACAGGGGGATCGAGTTGTCCTTGTCGGGAGGAGAGATAAGGGACGAGAGGCCCGTTTCGGGCAATAGCGGAACCGTGGTGAAGGTAAGAGAGCTTTTTTTCAATACGCCGGCGAGGAAAAAATTTTTAAGAAGCAGGAAGGTTGAACAGGGCAATGTCAAAAACGTTTTCTGGGACCTCGCAATACCCTGCAGGGGGGTTAACTTCCATCTCAATGTTGACGGGAAAGAATCTCTTTCGGTTCCAGCTGACCTGGATATCCGGGAAAGAGTGCACCTAAGAGAGGGCGAAATTGCGGCACTGTTTAACGATTTCAAGGAGGTGAGCCCCTACTTTTCCCTGCAGGGTCTCGTCACATCTCCGCTCAGAACGTTTCCCCGGTCAAACAGAATGTCCATATTTGTCAACAAACGGGCTGTTCGCGATGGTATCGGTGTTGGCGCCGTAAAAGAGGGTTTGAGAGGGTTGATTCCCGAAAACCGGTTTCCCTCGGCGTACATATTTATAGAGGTTTCCCCCGAGGAGGCCGATGTAAACGTACACCCTTCCAAAAAAGAGGTGAGGTTCAGGTACCGCAGAGAGCTTTTCGAGATCATAAGTTACGCGGTAAAGAAGTGTTTCGTCAGGGAAGGATCCGGGAGTGGGCCCGATTCTGCTCGTCCTCCCGGTGAAGCAGATTTCTGGATCCCCCCGGGAGAGGCCGACCTCGCCGGGCCCTGGAAAGGGGAGCCCCGCCAGGGGCGCACCTGTGCCGCCGACAGTTCTCACCCATCCTTAGAAAAAGGAAGGGAATCCCAGGATGAACTGTTCCAGGGGCGAAGGCCTCTTTCGAGATTGAGAATCCTCGGGCAGGTTCTCGGAAATTACGTGCTCTTGGACGGGGGCGAAGACCTATTTTTCTGCGACATCCACGCGGCATCGGAGAGGGTGCAGTACTGGAGGGTTCGGAAAGGGTTCAGCAACTGGTTCGAGCGTCCCGAGCATCTCCTTATCTCCGCTACGGTTCCCACCGAGGGCCTGAGCGGTCACGCAGATCGTGTGAAGGAGGTTCTTGTCAACGCCGGGTATAGGGTAGAGTTGGAAGAAGGGGTAATGAGAGTCGTGGCTGTGCCGCTCTATCTAAAGGGGATCGACCCCGTTTTGGTTGTTGAAGACCTTCTAGAGATACTCGAAGGGGATTTCCCCGGTGGAGCGATGGAGACGGAAAAAGTTTTCGAAGAACTCATAGCGAAAATAGCCTGCCATTCATCAGTGCGGGGGACACGCATTCTCCCTGAAGAGGAAGTGAGATATCTTCTTGAAGAACTGGATAAAGCGGATTACGGCGAAACCTGTCCTCACGGAAGGCCCGTGTACGTGAAGATCTCGAGGCGGGAATTGCACAAACTTTTCGGGAGAACCTGATATTTGCATCATGAAAAAGAAGGTGGTCATTATCGGCGGGCCAACAGCGTCGGGAAAAAGCAGCACTGCCCACATCCTGGCTGGAAGGTATCCGCTGGAGATTGTGAATTTTGATTCCCTGCAGATCTACCGTTATCTGGATATTGGAACGGCCAAGCCATCGGCGGAGCATAGAAGCTCTGTCCCCCACCACCTCTACGACATACGATACCCCGATGAACACTTTTCTGTATATGACTATGTTACTGAAGCATCAAGGGTTGTAATGGAAATTTATGGCAGGGGAAAAATCCCGCTCTTTGTGGGTGGAACGGGATTGTACATAAGGAGTTTTCTTTTCGGGCTGGATAGGATTCCCTTTTCTCCATCCATGAGAAATCAGCTGCAAGAGAGGATAGAGCGGGAAGGGTTGGGTAATCTTTACGGCGAGGTGCAGGAGAAAGACCCTTTGTTCGCAGGGGCTATTTCCCCGAATGACAGAAGCAGGATTATCAGGGCGCTCGAGGTAATGGCGATAACGGGGACGACTTTCTCGTCTCTGCAGAAAAAGTGGAAGGAGAGGGAAAAGGCCTTTGAAGATCTTTTCATCATCCTGTCACCGGAAAGAGACGATCTTTATGAGCGGATAAACAAAAGGGTGGAGGCGATGATAGCCGGAGGCTTCGTGGATGAGGTGAGATACCTGCTCGACATGGGGTATTCACCTGATCTTCGGCCCATGCGGTCCCTGGGGTACCGTCATATAGTCTCTTTTTTGAGGGGGGAAGAGGATCTTGCCGTGACGGTCGAAACCATGAAGCGGGAAACGAGGCAGTATGCAAAAAGGCAGCTGACCTGGTTCAAAAGGGAGGATGGGCGATGGTTGAAGTCTTCGGAAGAGCAAAAAATAGATAAACTTGTCAAATCATTTCTGATATGATTTTTTACTCCGGAGGAGAATCTCAACCTCCGATTGACGAGGGCGGAGATGGTCGGGCAATATCTGGATTTTGAGAGACCCATCGTTGAGCTGGAGAACAGGCTCGAGCAGCTAAAAGCATCAGAAGATTACGGTTCCAAGGCCGTAACCGATGAAATTCAGAAGCTCGAGCGAAAGATAGGGAAGATAAAGAAGGAGATCTTCTCAAATCTTTCCCGGTGGCAGAAAACCCTCCTGGCAAGGCATCCCTCGAGACCCTACATGCTCGATTACGTGAAGTTGATTTTCAAAAACTTCATAGAAATACACGGGGATAGAGCCTTTATGGACGATCCGGCAATCGTCTCCGGGTTCGCCGAGATTGATGGGCAAAAAATTATCTTGATCGGCCAACAGAAAGGCAGAACGACAA
>JBFFNJ010000111.1:0-6930 GCA_041563215.1 Candidatus Deferrimicrobia bacterium
AGTTCCACATGGGAGACGACACCACGATCTTGTCTGCCGACTTGAACTCCTCCGCCCTCTGTCTCACTTCCTCCCATGCCCGGGCTTCCTCGTCTCCGTGGGGCTGTCCTCGCATTGCCTTGTATCTCCCCGAAGCTGCCGTTCCGTTAAACGCCGGCAAGTTCTCCTGCCATATGTCGAATCTCACGATCGTGTCCCCCGGGTGTTCCCCGGCGTATTCCTCGAGAAATGCCTCTGCAACCCTCACCGAGAATGAACGCTCCGACATCGGGCTTCCCTGAATGTGTAGCAGCTTCATGCTCCCCCCGTGTGTGATTTACCTATCAATGTACTATCAATTTATTAAAATAAGAATAGTTTTTTCCGCTATTTTCCCGGCGAAGAGGTGTCGCAGGGCTAAAGCCCGGGGCGCAGCCGGTATCTCCTCCGGGGAAAATGGCATATCATGGATGTTGCTATGGGTATCGAAAATGAGGGCTCTTCTCCCGCGAACGGCGCGAAGGCGACGCAGCACGTGGTCGAGGCGGCGGACCTGAAAAAGTGCTTCGGTGATCTTTGCGCCGTTGACGGGATCAGCTTCGTCGTGAAAAGGGGTGAGTGTTTCGGGATACTGGGGCCCAACGGCGCCGGAAAGACGACGACGATACGGATGATCTACGGGTTGAGTCCCCTGACGGGAGGACACCTTCGGGTGTTCGGCTTGAGAATTCCGGAAAGGGTGCGGGAGGTAAAGTACCGCATCGGCGTCTGCCAGCAGGAGGACACCCTGGACCCGCAGCTTACCGTCAGGGATAACCTCAGGGTTTTTGCCCGCTATTTCGACATATCGCCGAAGGTGGCGGACAAAAGAGCTGACGAGCTCCTGGATTTCATGGAGCTTGCGCAGAAAGCGCGGTCGAGGGTATCGGAGATTTCGGGAGGGATGAAACGGCGCCTCCTTCTCGCCCGCTCCCTCGTCAACGAGCCGGAATTTCTCATCCTCGACGAGCCCACGTCGGGGCTCGACCCCCAGGCACGGCACCGGATTTGGGAGCGAATCGATGACCTGAAAAGCGAGGGAATGACCGTGCTTCTCACCACCCACCATATGGACGAGGCTGAGAAGCTGTGCGACCGGCTGATCATCATGGACGGGGGCAAGATCATCGTCGAGGGCAACCCCGACAGGCTGGTGCGGGAACGGGTGGGGGAATGGGTCGTCGAGGTGAGCCGGCCTTCTGAGGAGCTGTGCCGGTTCGTCGTGGAGGAGGGCCTGCACTTTGACGACACGGGACGGAGGATCATCATTTACGAGCAGGATGGACGGGAGCTCTTTCACCGGATCAGCGAAGAGTTCCAGGCCGGGGGTACCACCCTGCGCCTGGCAAATCTCGAGGACCTCTTCCTGAAGCTCACGGGGAGGGAGCTGAGGGAATAGGCGAGAAGGGCAGCGGGTGCAGCCACCGTGGCCATCTCTTCGGCCGGGGTGGGTCCGGCAGGGAAAGCCGTTCGGAAAGCGTGGGTATTTTGATGTACGGGGTCGCGTGCGGAGAACGAAGGCGTGTTGCCGTGTCCGTCGATGGTGGTGCCGCGTCGGCGGCGGGAAATAATCTGCTGCGGGGGAGAGAGTGAAGATCCTGCCCTTTCGGTCTTTCAAGGTCTGGTACCGGAACTTTCTCGTCTACAGGAGGGTGTGGAAGATCGATTTTCTCCTTCCCCTCCTGGAGCCGATATTTTACCTCCTCGCCTTCGGCCTGGGCCTGGGGGGAATGATAAAGACGATACGGTACGGGGGAGAAGAGGTCTCCTACGTCAGATTTATCGCTCCCGCCCTCCTGTCGATCAACATGATGTCCGCCGCGTTTTTCGAGAACACCTACGCCTCCTTTGTCCGGATGTACTACCAGAAAACCTACGATGCCATGCTGGCTACCCCCCTTTCCCTCGAGGACGTGATAACGGGCGAGATTCTCTGGGGTGCGACGAAGTCGCTCCTTGGCACCTCCATCATGCTGGGGGTCATCAGCGCTTTCGGTCTGATCGGGTATCCCGGCGGCTTGCTCATTATTCCCCTCTCGTTTTTCGGCGGCCTGGTTTTCGGGGCGATGGGGATGTTTTTCACGGCCGTGCTCCCCACGATCGACATGTTCAACCTCCCCGTTTTTCTCATCGTAACCCCCATGTTTCTCTTCGGTGACACCTTCTTCCCGGTGACGAACCTGCCTCTCTGGGCGCAGAAGGTTTCGGCCGTCTTTCCCCTCACCCACCTGACGAGGCTGTCGAGGGCGCTGTCGTCGGGACAATACGGTATGCTATCGGCACGGTACGTGGCATACATGGGCCTTGCCTTCACCATCCTTTTTTTCCTCTCGCTTTATTTCATGAGGCGGAGGCTGATCCGCTGAGTTTTTCCGCTCCCCGGAAGGGAATAAGCGATTTTTACACTTGACAAGCAAGGCCTTATCGTTATAACAATTTTACGTTTAAGCCAATTGAGAAAGCCTTTGTTTTTTAATAAATACGAGAAACGGGGGGGTACGAGATGAACACGATCTTTTTGTTGATTCCCCTTCTCGGTGTTCTGGGTATGATCATCGCCATCGTGAACTACTTTTCGGTCATGAAATTCGACCCGGGGAACGAGAAGATGGTAGTCATCGCCGATAAGATTCACCTGGGGGCGATGGTTTTTCTGAGGCGCGAGTACACGATAATCGCAGGTTTCATGGTGGTCGTCTTCATTGCCCTTGCCTCGACCCTGAGCGTGCTCACGGGCGTTGCCTATCTTTCGGGGGCGCTCTGTTCGATGCTTGCGGGCTGGTTTGGCATGGAGGCGGCTACGAGGACCAGCTCCCGTGCCTGCCAGGGGGCGAAAGACGGCGGGACACCCCT
This sequence comes from Candidatus Deferrimicrobia bacterium, assembly GCA_041563215.1. Lineage (GTDB taxonomy): Bacteria > Desulfobacterota > Deferrimicrobia > J040 > J040 > WVXK01. The sequence goes on from JBFFNJ010000111.1 coordinate 2,872, forward strand.
TGCCCTCTTTATCTCCTTCCTGGGGGGCTCTGTGATGGGTCTCTGCGTCGCTTCCCTGGGGGTAATCGGGCTCGGCATCTGGTTTTACTTCATGAAGGAGGATCCCGTGAGAGCGCCCCTCATCATCAACGGCTTCGCCATGGGCGCGTCGAGCATCGCCCTGTTTGCCCGTGTGGGCGGGGGGATCTACACGAAGAGCGCCGATGTGGGCGCCGATCTCGTCGGGAAAATCGAGGCGGGGATTCCCGAGGACGACCCGCGGAACCCGGGCGTCATCGCCGATAACGTGGGCGATAACGTGGGAGACACGGCCGGGATGGGGGCCGACCTCTTCGAATCCTACGTGGGGTCCGTCATCGCGGCTATGGCGCTGGGCGCCGTAATGTCGGAACCGCTGAAATTCATGTCCCTGCCCCTCGTTCTCATCGCCGTCGGTTTGATATCCTCTATCATCGGGGTCTTTTCGATGAACATCCTCAAAAAGATGGATCCCCAGACGGCTCTTAGAAACGCAACGTACGTGAGCGGCGTCATCTTCATCATCGGCGCGTTCCTCTCCGTGAAGGCATTGGTGGGGATCACCGGTCCGTTCTTCGCTGTTCTCGCCGGCATGATCTGTGGCGTTTTAATCGGCGTGGAGAGTGAGTACTACACCTCCATGGCCCCCATCAAGAGGATTGCAGAGGCGAGCGAGTCGGGGCCTGCCACCAACATCATCACCGGTCTTGCCGTTGGGTTCAAGAGCACGATACTCCCCGTGCTGACGCTCGCACTGGCCATATACGTCGCTTTTGAGGTTGCGGGGCTCTACGGGATAGCCCTTTCCGGCGTGGGTATGCTGGCGACGATAGGGATCGTGATGTCCACCGACTCCTACGGGCCGATTGCCGACAACGCCGGCGGCATAGCGGAGATGAGCGGCGCCGGCCCCGAGATAAGAAAGATCACCGATCGCCTCGATGCCCTGGGTAATACAACGGCGGCCATCGGCAAGGGGTTTGCCATCGGTTCGGCTGCCCTGACGGCCCTGGCGCTTTTCTCCGCCTACCAGAAAACGGTGGGCCTGGAAAAGATCGACTTGACGAGCTCCACCACCATCATCGGCCTGCTCCTGGGTGCCATGATGCCGTTCCTCATCGCCGCGCTGACGATGGAGGCTGTCGGCAGGGCTGCGGGACAGATGGTCATCGAGATTCGGCGGCAGTTCAGGGAGATTGCGGGGCTTCTCGAGGGCACTGCGGAGCCTGAGATCGACAAGTGCATCGATATCGTAACGAAAGGCGCTCTCAAGGAGATGATCGCACCCGGCATCATCGCCATAGCTGCTCCCCTCGTCGTCGGCTTCGGGCTCGGTGCCGAGGCCCTCGGCGGGTTTCTCGCCGGCGCGACGGTTACCGGCGTCCTGTTGGGTATCATGATGGCGAACGGCGGGGGCGCGTGGGATAACGCCAAGAAGTTCATCGAGGAAGGCCATCACGGAGGGAAGGGTTCGGATGCGCATCACGCGGCTGTCGTTGGTGACACCGTGGGTGATCCCTTCAAGGACACCTCCGGGCCTTCGATGAATATCCTCATAAAGCTCATGGCCGTGGTGTCCCTCGTGTTCGCGCCGCTCATCGGAAAGTTCTGATAGTAACCGACCATGTGACTGCCCCGGTTTCCTGCCGGGGCAGTTTTTTTTTCGGTGGCACAATAAGAACCTGCGGAAGTTCGGGCCGATTCAAGACTACCTCGCACCGAAAAGGCAGAGCGCCCATCCGGCCGTTGGGATGTTACGTCTTGTCCCCCCAAGAGAGGTGACGCGATGCCCGCTTTCGCAGGTCCAAAAGTGATGACTACAATTTTAGTGTAAAATTTTCCTCCCGTTCCTGTCAAACGCTGTTTTCGGCCGAATCGGGACCGTTTGCTCCTCCCTGGTCGTTAAAAAACTTGATTATTTGACCGAATGATGGTAGAAAAACCTTTCGGCCGAGTCTCGTCGGTCTTTTTTTTCTGTTCGGGGAACTGGAAGCGGTGAACCTTCACAAAGTGGGGCTTTATGGATAGCGATGGTGATCGCTATATTTCTGTGAAACAGAAGGGAGGTGAGACCTAAGGGCGTCCTGCCGGTATGTCTCTTCGGTGATTTTACCTCCCGGATTCATAAATAGCAGGGGAGGTGATACCCATGGTAAATGCACTGGGGAGGCATGTTCTGCTCGAGCTTTCGGGTTGCCCTTATGCCCTCCTGAACGATCTTGATTTTATTCGCAACAGCCTCATTAAAGCCGCAGAGAGAGCCAACGTAACCGTCATTTCAGAGAACTTCAGCCGTTTCAACCCCCACGGCATATCCGGTGTCCTGGTTATCGCCGAATCGCACATTTCCATACACACCTGGCCCGAGTACGACTACGCGGCGATCGATATTTTTACCTGTGGGGATACCGCCCTGCCCGACCGGGCCGTTGAGTACCTGATAGAGGCATTCCGGCCCGGGGAACACAGGAACTACGTGGTGAAAAGGGGGGTCATGAGGCAGGATGTTCCCTCGGCACGGTGTGAATTCGAAGAGGGGAGAGACCAGGTTGCCGCATCAACGATATAATCTCTGGACAGTGGATTTCGACACGCCGCACGAGGCCCACATCCACGCCATCAAAGAGCTTCTCCATTCCCGCAGGACACCCTACCCGAAAATAGAGGTGGTCATGACCTATGGCTACGGCAAGGCCCTCATCCTCGACGGAAGGCTTCAGTCGTGCCAGCGGGACGAGTATATCTACCACGAGTCCCTGGCCCATCCCGTCATGCTCTCGGGGCCGGGGTGCGAGAGGGTTCTCATAATCGGGGGCGGTGAGGGGTCGACCCTTCGTGAGGTTCTTCGGTACCCGTCGGTAAAAGAAGCCGTTATGGTGGACATCGACAGGGATGTCGTTGAGGCCTGCAGGGAACATCTCGCCGATTTTCACCGGGGTGCCTTCGACGACCCCAGGGCGACGGTGATCATCGATGACGGCAGGGACTATGTGAAGAATACGGCAGAGCGGTTCGACGTGGTGATAATCGACATCTCCGAGCCGACGGAGGGGGGGCCCGCATACACCCTCTACACCGTCGAGTTCTACGCGCTCGTGAAGGATGTGCTGAAGGAGGGGGGAAGGGTGGTGACGCAGGCCTGTTCCTCTTCGCTGAACGTGGCCGAAACCTTTTCCGTTATATGCAACACGGTGAAAAGGGTGTTCGGGTCGGTCCATCCCTATCACTGTTTCATTCCCTCCTTCGGCTGCACGTGGGGCTTTGCGATGTGGGCCGATGAGGCAAGCGAGATGACCTCCCTTGACGTCGATGAAAGATTGTCGGAGCGCGGCGTATCAGGGCTCGCGTTTTACGATGGGGTTACGAACAGGTCGCTTTTTTGCCTGCCGAAGGACTTACGTGCTGCTCTTTCCCGGGAGAAGAGGGTCTTTGCCGACGAGAACCCGCCCCGGCTTTTTCGATAGATCCCAGGCGAGGGGTGATGCGATGATAACGGTCACCAGGGTCTACCTGGTAAGAAATGGCGGGGCCCTGCTCGAGAAGCCCGGCCAGTTCGTGGGACAGCGTGACTTTCCCCTGTCGGAAGAGGGGAAAGCGCGGGTTGTGCAGCTGCTCCAGGTGTTCAAGGAGGAGCGGGTGGACAAGGTCTATTCTTCGGGGCTTGCGAGGGCGAGAGATTCTGCGGCGGTTTTTTCGGAGTTCTACGGGCACGATGTGATTCTCCACGAGGGGTTGAACGAGATAAATCTCGGTGAATTCGAAGGCAGGACCTTCGAAGAGATCGTGGAATATGCTCCTGACCTCGCCAGGGAGATGACGGAGAACCCGGCGGCATTCACCTATCCCGGTGGTGAATCCTTTTCCGACCTTCTAAAAAGGAGCCACGGGGCCTTCTGGGAAATAGTGGCGAGATCGGAGGGGAAACGGGTCGTGATCTTCTCCCACGGGGGGGTAAACAGGACGGTCCTGGCCTCCCTTCTCGGGATGCCGGTGGAGGGTATTTTCAAGCTGGAGCAGGACCCGGCGGGGGTGAACCTCGTG
>JBFFNJ010000112.1:0-6925 GCA_041563215.1 Candidatus Deferrimicrobia bacterium
ACCGAGGCCGGACTTTCCTCTTCCCCCTCAACGCCCGACGTGTTCAGGGGGTTAGGGTTTCAGTCCATCACGTGGTGCATATTTTTGATATCACCACGAATCAGCCTGTCATCTTACGCTATTCCTCCAGATCGTTTATCGTATAGGTGAAGATGGGGAACCGCACCGAGGACCGGGCAGGAGGACGGGGAAAATGATAAACGCTGGGCTTGCTGAGTATGGTGCCATTCTCACCGGTATAGGGGGAACCACCCTCACAAGCGTTGAACCTACCGTAACTGTCATTGCGATCGTTGGTGGCATCATCTTCTTGCTTTGGTTAGTCGTCTTCAAATTATAAAAAAAACAGCGGCGGGAGTCGGCCTAATAGAGTGAATCAGCCTCCCGAATTCCTTTTTGGGAAACATAGTAGTTCGTTTGGCATCGCCTTCATCATGTTCGCTTTTCCTTTTGCCGCAGATGAACCCTTCATCTCTTTGGGGGAATCTATAGGAGAAATACGTTTTATCCGTGGATAAAAAATGCTAATCTATCTTCAAAGGAAAAATATCCCGTGAGCGAAACATGTCCGACAAATTCATAAAACCATATATCTATGTCGTATGTTTTCTGTTCCTTTTGTCATCGTTTATAGGAGTTCTGACCCCATATCAATATCAACAGGAAATTTCCAAAAAGCTATTGACATATTTCTCTCCCTTACAAAGCACTACTCAACTTCAAGTTTTCATAAAGATATTTCTAAATAACTACATAAGCACTCTACTTACTTTATTGATCGGTTTGTTTTTCGGCATAGGCCCGATTATATTTCTATTCATCAATGGATTTTTCCTGGGAAACCTTGTTGCGTTCGCATCAACCAAGGTCAGCATTTATAAAATCGGTTTGGCAATCGTTCCTCACGGAATCTTCGAGATTCCCGCGGTAATAATAGCGGCAAGCTACGGATTGTGGTGGGGCGTGAAAAACTACAGAAAATTTCGATATAACGATTCTTTCAAGGAAAATTTCGCCTTACCCATGAAAAGATATATCAATGTTGTGATCCCTCTTCTGCTGATCGGCGCTTTTGTCGAAACGTATGTCACTCCTTTGATTATCAGGATATTTATTTAGGCATATCTCGCATCATATTGTCCCAAATGCTGGCAATCTGCGGCGCCCCGAATTCGCATACGGGTCACGTACCATAGCGGCCCGTTTCTTCAGCGGAGAACCATCTCCGCAGGCGGCGGGTCATCGCATCGGGAATGCTATCGAGCCGCCTGATTTGCGGAAGCGCCTCCTCGGTCGCCTGCTCCCCGAGGGACGCGACCTCGTGGATATCCACCGGGTCGAGCAACCCGATCTGGTGGACCTGCGGCCGAACGATCGCATCGGGGCGGTCCTGCTGCAGGCGCAGGTCGGAAATCAGCGCCCCGGAAATATCCAAGGCACCCAGGAAGATATTCAGGGCCTGGGCCCACCGGGAGCGTTCCAGATACTTGCCCAGAAACGGGAGGGAGCCCAGCACGCGCGGAGTCGGGCGCCGTACCCAGCTGTCCACGGGCGGGGAAAGCGTAACGGCGACCACCGGCAGATGCGGCGCCAGGCTTCGCGCCAGGGCCACCGGTACCGGGTCGAGAACGCTGCCGTCGACCAGGGTACGACCGTTCTGCTTCATTACGGGGAAGACGCCCGGAACGGCGATCGTGGCCAACAACGACTCCCGGACCGGCCCCTGGCGCAGCGCCAGCAGTTCGGCCGTTTCCAAGTCCACGGCGGTTACGGCGAATGGGATAGAGAGCTCCTCGAATGACCGGTCCCCCAGCGTCTCGGTCAGCGCGTCGGAGACTCCCGCAAGCCCCTTCATCGCCGGGCCTTCCCCGCGGGTTCGTTCAAAGGGGGGATCGCTGGCGAGCGGGGCCATGAGCGTTTCCATCTCGTCGGGGGAGTACCCTGCCGCGAATAAACTGCCGATGAGCCCCCCCATGCTGGTGCCCGCCACCGCTCGGACGCGGACCCCCTCCTTACCGAGGACTCTCAGGACACCGATGTGCGCGAATCCCTTGGAACCCCCTCCGCTTAACGCCAGCGTAATCTCCATGGACGTCTCCCGGATGTGCGATGGCCCCTTCGCCGGGGGAATGCCTTCCGGTCCGCGGCATCGACCACGACGCGGTCACAAATAGTATCGCCGCTTCCGACGGCCACGCCATGGATGGCCTGGTGCTGCGGGCGCATGGATGCACAGGAGCAGCCGGCGGCATAGCCAGGCATTGCGGGAGCGGCGCGCAACCTTTCTCCGGCAGTATACGCATCGCCTCCCGGGAAGGAAACCGGAACCCGCTCGCACCTCGGACATATAGGCAGATAGGGCCGGCGCGGGCGGCCCGACCCACGGTCAGGCTGCTGCGGTCCGGGAAAACGCGGAAAGGATCGCCCTTCCCGGGGATCGTCTATACGTTGGTAAGTATTCGGTAGGTACGTACCCGGAAAAAGGGTATGAGATTCCCTCTTTTCGCTACCGATGGGACCCTAAAAAGGTACCGGGCTACGTATACCGTCACACCATTTTGGAATGATCACGAAAAAAAGGACGGAGCCGATGGCCCCGCCCTTGCAATTGTCGTGAACACCGTTACGGCTTTGGCAACATGTTGAGTATGGCAGGAATTTCTTTCACGGTGAACGCTTTGAGCGTTGTTGTCTTCACATTCCCCTGGGAACTCAATGCCAGCGCAAATGCTGTCTGTACTTCGTCGCTTGGGGACTCGCCGATAGTTATATAGTCGTATTCCCCCATTACCATGTACACACCGATCACCTTGCCGCCCATCTTCTCGTATAACTTGATTGCACTTTCGATTCGAGCAGGTGCGTTCATGATATCTTTGCTGCCCTGGTCCGTAAGCTTTATCAGGCCAATGTATGTCGGCATCAGTCATCCCTCCATTCTTCCTCTCAAGCAATTTCATCGCCGGATGAATTGGGCTGACTTTGGTCGTCGTCAGGGTGGGCGGAATTGGCAGAGGTCCGATGCATAGAGGGGATCGTGAATCGCTGGAGGAAAGAGGTGTTGCATCCCAGCCCCCTTCCTTGGAAAAGGGAAACGGTTGGCTGAAGGTTGCCGGATGACAGAAGGCTAATCTGGTTGGTTAACTTGGGGATCGAGCCTTACATTTCCCTCGTACGCCAATCCCTTATACATGTCAATGGATATTCTTATATGCATGTTTTATTAAGAAATCTTTACTGACAGCGGCTTGCTGGGGGATGTACATTTCCTGGCGGGCGGACTACGTGATCACATTTCGCAAATGTGGGCGATGCAGAACCTTGCGGGGTAGGGAATCAGACCAGATTCCGCGTTCAGCGTCCCAACGAAATTCTTGCATCAAAAGCGATCTGGAAGGCGTCGGGGGGTAGAGTATGAAGAAGCCGTCTTCCTCGCATTCCGCCCCACTTCCAACAGATTCCCAACCAGATTCTTCTCTCGACGTCCCACCACCAACCACGCAACAGGTCGTTTCACTTTCTTTTTCGCATCATTCTCGTGATTGACGGTGACCCGCTTCATGGAAGGGCCCTCATGCCGTTATATCAATTATTTCAATGATACAATCCTGACCATCGGGATCATTATTCTTCCCTGAGGAAGATCTTGATATCCTCGTCTGGCGTTTCCGCGAATTTCCGTTTCGCAATTTCCACGAGTCCGTCTCGATTGGATTTTCTATGTCCGGATTTCCGACGTTCCACCAGTCCTCCAAGCAGGATCTTGGTTCCGCCCTCAATTTTGTATACCGAGAATAACCGTTCCAATTCGCAGATATCCCCCTCTATTTTTCCACGAGCCATAGTAAGTGTTCGGATTAAAACAGCAAAATTGATGCCACTCGTAAATCTGTTTAATTATCAGGTGGTTATGAATAGTGCAACCATGGTATGAGGAAAATAAATACATAATATATCCATATATTTTCCGCGGGTTGACACACGGATCCGCACGAATTACTTCGGGCCGCAAGGATAAAAAGAAAATTTTTCCATTGTGGGTATGCAGAATCAATAATTTCGGCGAGTTAACCTTGCAGGGTACGGTAGATCGCGGCAAACTTTGCGCACCTTCCGCACCCTATACGGACCCGGTACGGGGGGGGAGGACACTCTCTTTTTGCCTGCGGTATTCATCTCGCCACCGCTTACGCTGGCAGCCCACCTGGGATTCATACAATCCGTAGGAGCATTCAGATGACCACTCTGGATGTCTCGACATGTCGTAACCGATTATGTAGGGAGTAAATGGCGGGCTTCCATGAGTTGGCCGATGCCGGACCTTCGCACCAGATCGAGGAACGAGCGACGGGGTACACCGTCAGGTGGACCAACTTGTTCGGCATGTTCTCGTCCCGGCAGACTGCGTTGCCGCGGTTGCTCGCTCTTTTGTCTCTACAAAACGACTCTCAGGTATGCACGATCATCGAATGATACATTGCCCCTCTGGATGCCTTTCGTTGATCTGGCCACGCCGATACACAGCGGGTCCCGCTCCAACGCCTCTCTCAGAATTTCCTCGCTTGCTGCGAGGGTTGCAGCGACTTTGGGATAACCATCGGTGGCCAAAACGACTTCTGTCAAGTCCAGCGGAACTGGGATCGGTTCGATGGTGACATTCTCAGGGAAAGGGACTCCACACACGGCAATGTAGCTGAACTCAGAAATCGTGCCAATATTGAGGAACATCTTCTGGCGATTGAGCAGTGGCAGGCGGCTCTCCATTGCCAAAGCATGGTAGGAAGCTGACCTTCTCACATCCCTGCCTCTATGTTGCACGCAGGAAACCCTTGATAATGCGCAACTATGCATATACTCTTATAGGAAACACGAAGAAAGGAGGGGCCATGGTCAAGCGGTTGAACGCGCATATCCCGGACGAGATGCACAGGTTGCTCCGCATAGCACTTGCGGAGGATGAGACGGACTTTTCAACCTGGGTGCGAGCGCGGATCACGAAATACCTCGCAGCAAAGGGAAAACTCCCGAAACCCAGGAAGGAAGTCCGCAAACGAAAGGAGGGGTGAGGAATGGAAAAAATCTGTAATAATTGCAGGTATTCAAAGTTTACAAGAAAAAACGAGTACGATGAAATTGTTACACTCCCCAAGGGATTTTGTAGACGTTTCCCTCCCCAATATGCACTCCGAGGAACGTGGGGAGATCACGTTTTTCCTGCCGTTGGTTCTGATGATTGGTGCGGCGAATGGAAGGAAAAGGAGACGTGACGATGGGCGTCGTCGTTCGAGAGAAGAAAAAGAAGTCGGGGGTCTACGGGACTTTATGAACCACGACGAGAGGCGGGTTTCCAAATTGGATAGGCATCGAAAGAAGAAACTTCCTGCCGGAATCAGCATTGGGAGGTAACCTCCCAAGGAATATGTCTCTTCACCGCAATGTGCCGCCACCCGGCCTGGAGAACCTCGACTTCTTCCCCGTTCCGAAGCACCGAGCGGCGATTCTCGACCAAGACGGTCAGCGCTGTTTCTCCTGTTGCCGGGCACTGGCAGTAGGGATTCGAATCATTTAATGCGTGATGGGCTTTTCCGTAACGCCAAGTGCTTTACGGGTGTTCCCCTGCCGGTCCGTGTGATCCAATCTAATCCTCAAGTTTTTTCATTGTATATCCGATAAGATTCCTGCGGGAAGGCGCAAAACGCATGATGAAAACTCCTATCGTCAAACACCTCTCTTCAATACGACGTGCATCTTGCCTGGCTCTGGCTCTCTGTCTGCTTGCGCCCGTTATATTGCACGCCGCGCCTACAAAGCAGATTCTAATCGTGCATTCCTATTCGCAGGAATACCCCTGGACCCGGGGTCAGCACGAGGGTTTCATCCAAACACTTGCTGCCGATGCGCAATGGGAATTCCTCATCAGCACCGAGTATCTGGACACCAAACGACGAGCCTATGACGAAACTTACGCGAGCGAGCTGGCTCGTCATTTGCGCTTCAAGTATGTGAATACCAAACTGGCGGCGATCTATCTCACAGACGATAACGCCTTGTTGTTTGTCCGTGACCACCTCTCCCGCGTCTTCCCCGGCGTGCCCGTTTTCTTTTCCGGGGTGAATGACTATGGCGTGCAAAGCAGTCTCGATCCAGCCCTTTTCACGGGGGTTTTTGAACGCAAGGAATTTGCGCCCAATATCGAGTGGCTGCTCCGCGTGGACAAGGATGCCAACGACCTTCTTTTTGTCGGTGATGGCAGTAACACCTATCAGGCGATAGAGAATGAGTTGCGCCGTGAGTTGGTTCCATATCGTCTGCGCGCGACGTTCGTTGCCGAGAAGAGATTGGATCGTCTCCTGGCACGGCTGCACGATCTGCCGGGCAAATATCTCTTCCTGACCACCTTGGGGGGCATAACCGACGAAAATGACCAGGTTCTTCCCCTGCGCGAAACCATGAAGAGTCTCGTGGGCACGGGGCGCATCATTATCAGCATGGAAGATGCCTATATTATCGAAGGCGTACTGGGCGGCAATGCGACGAGCGGCCGGAAACAGGGCATGAATGCGGCGCGATTATTTTTGGCCTATGAGCACGGCAAGCCGATTGTCGATCTGCCACCGATACGCAAGAGTCCGAATGCCTGGATCTTTGATGACAGGAGCCTGCAGCAACACGGCATCGATTTGCCCGATGAAATTCGCTCCCATGCCTTTCTTTTCCATCCACGCCCCGGTTTTTATGAACAATTCAGAACGTTGATTCTTGGCGCCCTGATTGCTTTGGCTGTGTTGCTTTTTTCGGTCGTGGCAGCGTCGACGGTTTTTTTGTCGCATAAAAACATTGAGTTGCGCCGTGCGCAAAAAAGCGCCGAGTCGGCCAATGCCCTCTTTCATCAGCTCGCCGAACAGACGCGGACATTCCACTGGGA
>JBFFNJ010000113.1:0-6893 GCA_041563215.1 Candidatus Deferrimicrobia bacterium
GATATGGTATGGACTTTTCTGAAAAATACCGTAACATAAAAGACATCCTCCTCTATCAAGAGGATACCATGCAGACACCCAGAGCAGGAGGCAATTGATGATAATTCAGTGTGACAATTGCAAGACCAAATACAGGCTGAACGAAGACAAGATAGCGGGAAAAGGGGCAAGGGTAAGATGCAGAAAGTGTTCGGATTACATAATCGTCATGAAGCCCGAATACGAACACTTAAAGGGTGAGTTCATAGACGGGATCCAGGCCGAAGAGCTGAAAAAACGGATGGAGGAGGAAGCTGCCGAAAAACAGCGGGATACGGCCCCGGCAGAGCCGCCCACACCGCCTTCAGAACAAATCGAAACAGAACAGCAGGTAGCTGAGGACGTCTCGGCGCCCGCGATGGAAGATACACGGGAGGATTTCTTTTCTCCCCCCCAGGTCCCGGGGGATGATTTGCCGCACGAAGAGGGCATCCCGGCAGAAACCGGAACGGAAGGGTTGCCACCCGCTCACGATGCAGAGGCCATGGAGGTTGGCCCAGATACCGTGACAGGACCGATTCCGGGGGATATGGAAACGGAGGATGCACGGCAAGACGACATGGACATGGCTTTTGAGAAGTTTCTCGGCTCTCTCAGGGATGAATCACAAATCTCGCCGGAAGCAACGGTTTACCCGGATTTTGAAGAAGATCAAAGAAAAGAGACGATAGCCGATGATGATGAAGGGGAAGCAATAACAGAAGGGTTGCCCTTCGGTGAAGAGGAGGAAGGAGCGGAAGTTGAAGAAGGAGAAAGAGGAGAAGACGCAGAAGACCCCCACATCATGACTGCCAGCGAAACACTCGATTTTATCAGCAAAGACGCAGGAGTAGAGGGGGCAAAAGAGGAGTTCGACCTGAAGCTTCAAGGTACGAAAATAGATTTTGAAGATCCCCTGGACCTCACCGGCGCCATAAGCACGGAACCTTCAAAAGATGAAGGCGAGGCAGAACACGAATATCATCCACCTGTATCTACTTACCCCATGATGGAAGCTCCTGCAGAAACCCTGATGCAGGAGGAAGAAAAGATCAAAGGAGACATATCGTTTCCGGAAGAGAATATATCAGATATGCACATCGACATTTCGGAGCCGATATCGATGGAGACAACATCTCCCTATGAGTACGTCCCGAAGAGCTATGTCAAGAGGAGGAGAAAATCAAAACTCGCGGGCTTCCTGCTCGTGCTCCTTGTTTTCCTCATCGTCATTGCAGGGGGAGGCGCATACCTTGCTTATACGGAGCCGGGAAATGCATTGATAATCAAATATGCTCCCCAGGTGCGTGCTCTACTCGGCATGAAAGGCGGGGCATCCTCGAGCCAGTACGATATCACAAACCTCATCGGTTACTATGACACAAACCAGAATGCGGGAAAAATCTTCATCATAAAGGGAGACGTGGTCAATCTCTCAAATAGCGTAAACAGCGGGATTGTTTTGAAAGGTCAGCTGCTCGATGAGAGGAGCAAAGTCCTCAGGGATAAAACTGTTTATGCCGGAAACCTCCTCGGGAACAAGGTCATTAAAAATTCATCCAAGAGGGCTATCGAAGAAGCCCTCCAGAACAAGCTCGGAAAAAACCTCTCAAACATTGACATTCAGCCCGGCTCATCGGTGCCGTTTATGATCGTCTTTTTCGACCTTCCGGAGAAAATCGAGGCGTACAAAGTGGAGAGCATCGAATAACCGGCACGTAAGGGGAAGAATCGAGGGACACGTAAAAAAAAGCGGAATTGGACTGCTTTGAACGGGCTAAGAGGCGTTCAGTCTTTTTTTTTCTCCTCGTCATCTTTGGGAGTAACATCTATCGACTTTGAATCCTTGATGGCTTTCTTGAAATTCCCGATTGCCTGACCCAGGCCCGCCCCTATCTGAGGAAGCTTTCCTGCACCGAAAATGAGTACCACGATAACCAGTATTATGAGCAGTTCCGGCAAACCTAATCCGAACATATATTTCCTCCGCCATTCGTATGTTTATTGTACCAGTTAAAAAAATGATATGGAAAGACTAATTAACCGACCCGATAGAACCTTGGATCAGTCCCGATAAAGGGAGAGAAGACACGGGATGCCCCCCTATCCGAGGAGCGATCACTTTTCCTCCACCGTTTCCTCAATTTTCATCCCGAAGTGTCTCGCCCCATCATCCAGGTAGCACATGACCTCCGTTCCCCTCCTTATGTCGGCTATCGAAATCTGCTCTCCTTGGGGGGAAACGAGCCGAATCGTTTCTGCGTTCTGAAGTATCGCCGAAACTTCCCTGCCTTCAACGTCTCCTTTGACCAGTATAAGGGGCCTTTTTTCTATCTTTGAACGCCCGACCCAGGCGACCTCCCCGGTCCCATCGCTTCCAACGGTGAGAACCTGGCTCCCTGCCGAGATTTCGGAGAGATAGCCTGTCCTGCCCGATGGCAGCAGCGTGTACATATGGACGGCACCGGCATTTACCCGGAAGGGCCTCTCACTCACATACTCCGACGCCACATTCTCCGCAGAGACAAGGAAGAAACCTCGCGAGGAGTTGCCTACGAGCATGCCCACAGCACCCCTCATGAGTGTGCAGGTATCCACGCAAACTCTGTCTCCCAGCCCCAGGACGGTCACCTCGGTGATGACTCCTTTTCGCAGATCGAGTGATATCTTCCATTCATCGAACCGGGAAAGAAGGAAGGAGAGATCACCGGGGGAATTCAGATCAAAAAGAATCCCCCACACCCCCTTTTCTAGGACCCCCGAAAAAACACGAAGGTCGTCTTCGCTCTTCACCGGCACGATGACCTTTCTCCCCATCGCCACGAGGTTCTCGAGGGGAATTATCTCATCTCTCTTCGCCTCGATATAAACTAACGTGTCGGGCGGAAGGGACTCTATCTCTTCCAGGTTTCCCCGGTCTTTGATCTCGCAGACCTGGAAATCCACCCCCGGCCTGACGTCTCCGCTATTTGCAACAACCGTTACCCTTCCCAGTTTTTTTACCTCTGCTACAGACTCATCGGGGACCCAGAACGTCGATACCCCCCTCTCGAGAGCGAAGGTTATCGTTTCTTTATCATACGGTATGCTCCTTACCCAGAACTCCATCTCAAACTCCCTTTTTAACGAACTTCATTGCCTCCTCTGCGGGGCTCCCGTTATGCACGATTTCTGAAATTGCTCTCATCATTTCCGTCGGCATGTCGTGCTGAAAGACGTTCCTCCCGATTGAAACACCTGCTCCACCCGCAGCCATTGCCTCCTGAACCATCTTCAGCACTTCAAAATCACTGCTCATTTTCTCGCCCCCCGCAATAACGATCGGTATTGCGCACCCCCTTACAACCTCACTGAATGTCTCGGTCGAGCCGGTGTAGGGAACCTTCACGATATCGGCACCCATCTCGGCAGCGACCCTCGCAGCGTGCTTGACATACTTATGATCGTACTGATTCGAAATTTTTGGGCCCCTCGTGTACATCATCGCCAGAAGCGGCATTCCCCAAAGCTGGCAGGCCGATGATACCCTGCCGAAATCGGATAACATTTCAGCTTCGTCTTCGGCACCGAGATTTATGTGGATGGATACGGCATCGGCACCCAACCGTATAGCGTCTTCTGTTGTTGCAACGAGCATTTTTCTGTTCGCATCAGGGGCAAGGTTCGTGGAAGCAGAAAGGTGGATTATGAGACCCAGGTCTTTCCCGTATCCCCGGTGGCCGAACATCGCCCCGCCCCGATGAACGACTGCTGCATTCGCTCCCCCTTCGGCAATCAAATTGGCCGCCCGGGAAACATCGACAAGGCCGTCTATCGGACCGACCGTTAGCCCGTGGTCCAGAGGCACAATTACGGTTTTCCCGGTATTTCTGTCGATAATCCTTTCCAGTCTCACCCTTTTGCCTATCATTTCCCGCCTCCAGAACTTCTTCAATAAAAAAACCACCGGTTTTTAGCCCCGGTGGCTTGCATGTCGAGGTCAAAGAGACCAAAAGCCACAGGAGGTTCACCTCATTGTATAGAGACACGTGGAGTTCCAGGGCGCTGATGTCACTGTTGAAAAAGATGTCCGGAGCAATCTTCCCCTCACCGGTAAACACCCCTTAATTTCAGCAGGTCGTTGAAATAATTCAGGTCATCGGAGAGCTTTATCGCCTCTTCATACCGAACCTTCCCGGCGGCGACGAGCTCTGCAATAGTCCAGTCGATGCTCACGAGCTCCTCGAGGTTTGTCTGCATCATGTTCTTGAGAAAATGGGTCTTTCCCTCCCGTATGGAATTCCTGACCCGGGGGCTGGTAGCCATTTTCTCCCACGCAAGAACCCTTCCCGCACCATCCGCTCTCTTTATCAGGCGCTGTGAAAAAACGAGCTGGAAGCTATCGGCAAACTGGGCCCGCACCTGCTGCTGTTGATTTGGGGGGAAGATATCCAATATTCTGTCCACCGCGGAGACGGCATTGTTTGCGTGGAGCGTCCCCATAACGAGGTGGCCCGTCTCTGCCGCTGTCAGCGCTATAGATATGCTTTCGAAGTCCCGGAGCTCCCCGATCACTATCACGTCCGGGTTCTGCCTGAAGATGTGCTTCAGGCCCTCAGCGAAAGATCTCGTATCGGTGCCGACCTCGCGCTGGTTGACGTTTGAGCTCTTGTGTTTATGGGTGTACTCGATGGGGTCCTCTATGGTTATGATATTTGCCTTCCGCTCCCTGTTGATGATATCGACCATACATGCCAGGGTGGTGGATTTTCCGTGCCCATTCGGTCCCACGATGAGAATCAGCCCGGCAAGCTTGAGGGCATAATCGTGGATGAAGCCGGGAAGTCCGAGCTCTTCGGCAAGGGGAACCTCCTCCACCACGTGGCGGGAAATAAATGCGATCGATCCCCTCTGCTTGTAAAGATTGCACCTGAATCTGCCCACCCCTTCCAGGGAATAGGCAAAATCGAGCTCAAAGGTCTCGTCGAACCTCTCTTTCTGCGGGGGGGTGAGAATCGTGGACACCATGTTTTCCATCTGTCCCGGAGAGAGTGCAGGAAAGTTAAGTCGTTTTAATTCATTATCGACCCTGATGCTCGGTATGGCTCCCGCGGAGAGGTGAAGATCCTGTCCCCCTGATTCTATGAGGGTTGCCAGCAGGCTATCCACATCCTCTCCGAGAGGCTCAGTAACTCTCACCGTCTCCGGTTTCAACTCGAAGGGAACCGTCCCGTAACCCCTGTCTTCGAAGAATAAAAGTGCTTCGCCAAACTGATGGGAGGACATGATGACCTGTTTCGTCGCCTTTCCCGTTTTAAATTCAATCTGTGAAAGAACTTCCAGGTCAGTCGGGTCTACCATCCCGACGATGAGTTTGGACCCCTCATATCCCAGCGGCAGGACCTTTTTTTCCTTTACCAAAGAATAGGTTACGACTTTGAGCACATTATCGGGGACTGAAATTTTATACAAGTTTACATGGGGGATGGACAGCTGGTTCGAAAGGGCGCTCAAGATCTGCTCTTCCGAGACGTATCCAAGCCTCACAAGAGCTTCGCCAACGGTTCCGCCCAGCTGCCTCTGAGATTTCAGCCCGTAATTGAGCTCTTGCTCCGTAATCAAGCCGGCTTCAACGAGCATTTCGCCGAGTTTTTTCTTCATGGGTATGCCGCCACTATCTTCACCGCCTTACATGAAATAAACTTATAATAGTGCGAGTTGTTTTATCAAGCACAAATTGAGAGAGGAATTCCATGGACAGGGAAAGATTTAACGCCATATTGAGGGGATACTGGGAAAGCCAGATTCTTTTTACCGCAACATATCTTGGCATATTCAATTTCCTTGGCAACTTTCGCCGGACACCGGGGGAAGTTGCCGTTTCGCTCAGGCTCGACAAGAGAAGCACGGAGATTCTCTTAAACGCCCTCACGGGACTCGGTCTCATCGAAAAGCGGCAAAACGCGTATCGGAACAGCTCTTTTGCCAGGAAACACCTCGTGGAAGACGGGGATGACCCCCTCACGGGCTTCGTCCTTCACAACATGGATATGTGGGAATCGTGGGGCGACCTTCCATCGGTTATGAAAAAGGGCAAGCCGAGGAAGGGTTTTGCCGTTTTGAAATACAAGACAGGCAGGCATTCTCTCTTTAACTTTGCTCTCGCAATGCACCAGGGAGGGATCACCGTTGGGAGGGAGATCGCCCTTCTCTTTGACTTCTCCTTCGTCAATTCGATCCTCGACGTGGGAGGATGTACGGGAAGGTATGCTCTCTCCATCATGGAAAGAGCCCCCGCGGAAAGGGTGGACGTCCTCGACCTCCCCGAAATGGTCAGGGAGGCAAAAAGAATCATTCGGGGCGAAAACAGGGATGAGCTGAGAAAAATATGCTTCATCGAGGGAAACTTCTTTACAATCGACCCCGGCAGGAAGTACGACCTGGTCATTCTGTCGAACATCATCCACAGCCTGAGCGAAGAACAGTGCGTATCCCTCTTTACCCGGTTAAGAGGCTGGCTCACACAGAGAGGACAGCTTTTGCTCCACAACATGACTTCCGACAAAAGCGGCACCCACCCTCCACACGCTGCCCTGTTCTCGGTAAACATGCTCGTAAATACCCTGAAGGGAAGAGTCCACACGGAAAGGGCCGTCTTGAACATGCTGAGGACTTCGGGGATCAAAAAAATCGTCAAAAAGAGGACAGGGGGGGGCAACCTGGCGCTACTGTGTGCGTGACGATCTGCACACTTCCCACGCCTGACAGGCCCCGCACCGGCCCACGGAGAATACTCCCTGACAACCCTCCACGATACCGATCCTGGTTAGCGCAAAATCGTATTTTACAGGATCGTGAGGATCGAAGCGCCGCAGAAATTCGGTTATCTCGCGGGC
>JBFFNJ010000114.1:0-6796 GCA_041563215.1 Candidatus Deferrimicrobia bacterium
CAGATTCCCGGGGGCACCAGTTCATTGACAGTGCCCATCTGATCCACGTGTTGTTGTCCGAAAAAGAGAGCAGTGCGCGCGATATCGTGAAAAAAATCGGGATCTCCCCCGAGAGGATCGTGGCCGAACTTGACGGGGTGCTCGATAAACTTCCCAGGGTTTCCGGGGTTACCCAGAAATACATCACACCCGAAATGGAAAAACTGCTCGATCTTTCCTTGCGGGAGATGGAAGCGCTCAATGACGAATATATTTCCGGCGAGCACGTTCTTCTGGGGGCAATCAATAAGGAGAGCGGATCTGTTGCAAAAATTCTCGCCGACCGGGGGGTATCAAGGGAGGCGGTCCTGAAGGCCTTTTCGGAAGTGAGGGGGAGCATGCGGATAACCGACGAATCCCCGGAGGACAGGTACAGGCCACTGGAAAAATACGGAAAGGATCTTACCGACCTTGCGAGGGCAGGAAAACTCGACCCCGTAATCGGGAGGGATGAGGAAATAAGAAGGATTGTCCAGGTTCTCTCGCGGAGGACGAAAAACAACCCCGTTCTCATCGGTGAGGCCGGCGTGGGAAAAACCGCTATCGTAGAAGGACTTGCAAGGAGGATTCTCGCAAAGGATGTGCCGGAGTCACTGAAGGACAAGAGAATCATAGCCCTCGACATGGGGGCCCTGGTTGCGGGGGCAAAGTACAGAGGCGAGTTTGAGGAGAGACTAAAAGCGGTGATCAAGGAGGTTGTCGACTCCGGGGGGGATATCATCCTTTTCATAGACGAACTGCACACGGTTGTTGGGGCAGGCAGTGCCGAAGGGGCCATCGATGCTTCAAACATGCTGAAGCCCCCCCTTGCACGGGGGGAGTTGCGATGTATCGGAGCGACAACTCTCGATGAATACAGGAAAAACATCGAGAAGGACCCGGCCCTCGAACGGAGATTTCAGCCCGTACAGGTTACGGAACCTACCGTCGAAGGCACCATCGCGATCCTCCGGGGTCTCAAGGAACGCTACGAGGTTCACCATGGGGTCAGGTTCAGGGACTCGGCCCTGATCGCCGCCGCCGTTCTTTCTCATCGCTACATCTCGGACAGATTTCTCCCCGATAAAGCGGTCGATCTCATTGATGAGGCAGGGTCCAGGCTGAGAATAGAAATCGACAGCAAACCGTCGGAAATAGATGAGATCCAGAGAAAGATCATGCAGCTCGAGATGGAGAAAAAGGCTCTGTCGAGAGAGGATGACACCGCATCGAGAGAAAAGCTGGATCGATTCGAAGCGGAGATTGAAAAGTTACGTGGCGAGATGGAAGAGCTCACCGGGCAGTGGCAAAAAGAAAAGGGGATAATATCCCGTGTTCAGGAGATCAAAGAAAAGATAGAGACGAGCAAGAACGGGATAGAAATAGCCGAGCGGGAGGGTGACCTCGAACGGGCATCCAGGTTGAAATACGGAGTTTTGCCCGAGCTCATGCGGGAGCTGGCCCGGGTGCAGGGGGAGATCGAAGGCTTGTCGAGGGAAAGAAGATTTTTGAAGGAGGAGGTTACCGAGGATGACATTGCGGAGATCGTCTCGACGTGGACGAGGATTCCCGTTACGAGGCTACTGGAGTCGGAGTCCATCAAGCTTTTGAAAATGGAGGAAAAACTGACGGAGAGGGTGGTTGGCCAGGAGAAAGCGGTGGAACTTGTTTCCAATGCCGTGAGAAGGGGGCGTGCTGGCCTCAAGGACCCGGGCCGCCCGATTGGATCTTTCATATTTCTCGGTCCCACGGGAGTCGGCAAGACGGAGCTTGCCAGGGCCCTGGCCGAATTTCTCTTCGATGACGAGAGCGCGATGGTGAGGATCGACATGTCCGAGTATATGGAAAAACACTCGGTGGCCCGGCTCATAGGCGCTCCGCCCGGATACGTGGGCTACGAAGAGGGGGGACAGTTAACCGAAGCGGTGCGGAGAAGGCCTTACACGGTCATACTTTTCGACGAGATCGAAAAGGCTCACGTAAGTGTCTTCGATATATTCCTTCAGGTACTCGATGACGGGCGTCTTACCGACAACCAGGGCAGAACCGTAAATTTTAAAAACACTGTTATAATCATGACGTCAAACGTGGGAAGTTACATAATTCAGGAGTGGGCGGAAAAGGATGTTGACCGGGGTGGAGAACTGGCTCTTGAAGAGTTGAAGAGACATTTCAAGCCGGAATTTCTCAACAGGATCGACGAGACGGTACTGTTCAGGAACCTTGGAAAGGATGACCTGGTTAAAATTGTGGATATACAGCTCAGAAATATCGAGGCACTCTTAAAGGACAGGAATATATCGATACACCTTACGGAAGGTGCAAAGGAGTTCATCGTGGAAAGGGGTTGGGATCCCGTTTTTGGGGCAAGACCCCTGAAAAGGGCGATCCAGAAACATGTGCTCGATGTTATCGCTCACCGGATCATATCCGGCGAGATCCCCGGTGGTTCCCATGTGAGCGTTGACAGGGGTGAAGAGGGGTTGCTCTTTTCGGTTGAGAGTTGCCGCTCCGGGGAGAATATTCCTTGACAAAAGATGCATGAAAATTAAAATAGTTTAAAAACAGCGTTTGATAATCAGGTGAATAAATTAAAGAGAGTAAACATCCTCGCTCCGGCAAAAATCAATCTCTATCTTTACGTATTGCACAGGAGAAACGATGGGTACCATGAGATTGCGAGTCTCATGGTACCGGTCTCCCTGTTCGACCTGGTTTCAATTTCCCAAAAACAGAGGGGCATCGAAGTTTCATGCGATGGCAACTTCAAAGTTCCTGAGGGAGAGCAAAATATCGCCTTCAGGGCTGCCGAGCTGTTTTTTCGACACTATCCCCTGTCCGGGGGAGTGAAGATAGAAATCGACAAGAATATCCCCGTATCTTCCGGGCTCGGAGGCGGAAGCAGCGATGCGGCAGCTGTGTTGAAAGGGTTGTCCCTGCTTTTTCTCGGTGAGATGAGGACAGGGGACCTCATGGGTCTTGCTGCGAAGATAGGTTCCGATGTGCCCTTTTTTATCTTTCCCGGTCCCTCGATAGTGGCAGGAAGAGGAGAACGGGTGAGGACAGTTCGATTCGGTATGAGATTTCATGTTCTCATTGTGAAGCCCGATGTGTCAGTGAGCACACGAGTTGCCTACAACATGCTTGAAAGGGGCGGGGAACCGGTTGTCTTTGACTGCCCGCAGCCCGACATGGTAAACTCTCTCGGCGATCTCGAGGGTTTTTTGCACAATGATTTTGAGGATGTAATATTCCAGCGGTATCCAGAGCTAGGGGGGGTGAAGGAAAGACTGCTCGCTCTGGGGGCAGGAGCCGCACTTTTGAGCGGATCGGGGTCATCGGTGTTTGGACTGTATGAAAGAAAGGAGGATGGGGAGAGGGCGCAGAAGGATTTCGACGGTAATGAAGGTTTTTTTGCCAAACTCGTGAGCAACTTTTAGACATCAAATGAGGAGGGGGAGATGGACATTACCGAGGTGAAGGTGTTTCCCGTGCAGAATGATGAGAGGTTGAAGGCGTATGCCACGATTATTTTCGATGACTGTTTTATCGTCAGGGACCTGAAAATAATCAAAGGAAACGAGGGCCTTTTCGTTGCCATGCCGAGCAAAAAGAGAAAAGATGGGACCTATAGGGATACTGCCCATCCCTTGAACAACGAAACGCGCTCCATGATTGAAAAAGCGGTGCTCACGGAATATGAAAGTGAGTTGAAAAACCTTGACGAGCAGCCAACGTTATGATGAATGTACAACACTTTTCGGCTTGACTGGGGGGTCGTCTAAGGGCAGGACAGGGGCCTTTGGAGCCTCTAATGGAGGTTCGAATCCTCCCCCCCCAGCCACTTTCTTTTTGTAGTTGAATATCTCTCTTTTTGGTGTATAATACCCTTCCTTTGGGATATCCCGTTGAGGACGCAATCGATGACCAATCTAAAAGTTTTTTCAGGAAATGCCAACAGGGATCTTGCAAAGCATATTTGCAACTATCTTGGCATCGATCTCGGTGAGGCGGCGGTAAAGCGATTCAGCGACGGAGAGTTAAACGTGGAGATCGGGGAGAACGTTCGCGGTGCGGATGTATTCCTCATTCAGTCGACCTGTCCCCCCGTCAACGAGAACCTCATGGAGATGCTTGTCATGATCGATGCCCTGAAGAGGGCTTCCGCAAGCCGGATAAATGGCGTTATACCCTATTATGGGTATGCCCGGCAGGATAGGAAAGTTGCCCCGAGAACGTCAATAGCGGCGAAGCTCGTAGCTGACCTTCTTTCGGCGGCGGGAATTTCCCGGCTCCTCACGATGGATCTGCATGCGGGCCAGATACAGGGTTTTTTCAATATCCCCGTCGATCACCTGTATGCTGCACCGGTGATCCTTGGCTACATACGAAAAGCGTATCAGAATGAAATCGTAATCGTTTCCCCTGATGCTGGCGGGGTCGAGAGGGCACGGGCGTTTGCAAAGAGGCTCGATGCCACGCTGGCCATAATTGACAAGCGCAGGGTCGGTCCGAATGTGGCCGAGCTCATGAAGATCATCGGTGACGTGAGAGGAAAGATTGCCGTTATACTCGACGATATGATCGATACGGCAGGAACCGTCTGCCAGGCCGTCGATGCCCTCCTCAACGAGGGTGCTCGGATGGTGAGCGCCTGCGCCACGCACCCGGTCCTGTCCGGGCCAGCCATAGAGAGGATTACGGGTTCGGCACTGCAGGAAGTTTTGGTTACCGATACCATACCCCTCAAAACTGATGCCGCCCAGTGCAGGAAGATAAAGGTCCTGTCGGTGGCAGACCTTCTTGGAGAAGCTATCAAGAGGATACATTTCAACGAATCGGTGAGTTATCTCTTTGTGTAGCGCTTACATATCTGGAGGAAAAATCCAATGGCTGTTTACGAGTTGAATGCAGAAATGAGGAAGGAGTCGGGCAAGGGAGTTGCGAGGAGGTTACGCGCCATCGATAAGGTACCGGCGGTAATTTACGGTCTCGGCAGACCCTCCCGGCACCTGACGGTTGAAAAAAAGGATGTGGAAAAGTATCTCAGGGATGTCAGCGGCACCACCCTACTCCTGTTACGGGTAGATGGGGGGAAGGAAGAGGCCTACGCGATTATCAAGGATTATCAATTTGATCCGATAAGAGACACCGTTATCCACATCGATTTCCTGGAAGTGGACCTTGCCAAAAAGACGTTTGTTGAGGTCTCACTGTCCTTCACGGGAAAACCCAAGGGCGTGGAGATGGGTGGCACACTGGAAATATTGAAGAGAGATGTCGAGGTCGAGTGTCTCCCTTCGCAGATTCCCGATACGATAGAGGTCGATGTATCTTCCCTCGATATTGGTGATGTCCTCCACCTGGAAGATATTTCCCTTCCCGAGGATGTGGTTGCCACGGAGGATGTCAGGCTTCCTCTGGCTGCGGTGAAGATGATCGAGGAAGAGGTCGAAGAGGTTCCCGAGGAAGAGGTCGAAGAAGAGGCGGTGGCAGAAGGGGAAGCACCTGCTGAGGTATCGGGTGAGGATACTGAAGAGGATTAAAGGTTTCAGGAAAGAGGACTACTCCCTTTTCATATTTGGCCTGGGGAATCCGGGGAAAGAATACGGGAAATCCCTTCACAACGCCGGCTTCATGGTTCTTGACCTCATGGCGGAGGAAGAAGGCATTTCCTTTTCAAGAATGGTGGGAAACACACTGTGCGCTTCCCTTGAGGTGGCTCCCGCGGGAAAGGTGTTTGTCGGCAAACCGCAGACCTTCATGAATCTGAGCGGAGAGGCGGTCAGGTATTTTTACCGCCGTCACCGGTTTGCCGTTGACCGTTTGATCTTGCTTCATGATGACATGGATATCGAGCCGGGCAGGATCAAGATTAAAACAGGAGGGGGATCCGGGGGACACAGAGGAGTGGAGTCGGTAATTCGTGCCATCGGAAACGTTGATTTTACGAGGGTAAAAGTCGGTGTCGGCAGGCCTCCGGCGGGTGTCGATCCCACAGATTACGTTCTCTCCCCCCCTCTGTACGAGGATGAGGAAGATTTTTATGGTGGGGTTGCCCATGCATACGATGCTATAATAATGTCTTTAAAAAAGGGTGTAGACAAGGCAGCTGGTTACTACAATTCGTCCATACCGTACGAGAAGAACTGAATCTTCTCCTTGCTGCGGGTAGATTTTGCCCGTGGCTGCGAATCCATAAGGAGGTGGTTGCATGAACAGGTACGAAACTGGCCTCATTTTCGATCTAGACATGGAGGAGGAAGAGAGGGCCCTCTTTGTCGAGCGCCTGGAAAAAATCATTGTAGATTTTTCAGGCGAGGTTTTCGACAGGGAAGACTGGGGTGTTAGAAGGCTTGCCTACAGAATACTCAAGAAAAGCAGCGGTCATTATCTCTTTCTCCGGTACAGCGGTGAAAGGGGGGTTGTTGAGGAACTCGAGAGGGTTATGGGTTTGAACGAGAGGGTCCTGAGATATCTCACGAGCAGATACGAAAAAGACATCAAGGGCAAATACCCCATACCACCCTCTATCGATGAGTTTCTCGACAGGGACATTACCGAACTCCAGACCCTCAGGGCTCAGTGGAGAAGGGGCGCCGCGGCCCCGTCTGGCGTTGATCAAGGAGGGGAGGAAAAAGAAGCCCAGGTGAAAAGGACAGAGGAAAAAGAGGTCCAGGTGAAAAAGGTGGAGGAAGAAGAGGCCCAGGTGAAAAAGGTGGGTGAAGAAGAGGTCCAGGTGAAAAAGGTGGAGGAAGAAGAGGTCCAGGTGAAAAAG
>JBFFNJ010000115.1:0-6765 GCA_041563215.1 Candidatus Deferrimicrobia bacterium
CCTGTCCCGCAAATTCATCGGTGAGGAGAACCGTCTTGATGCCGAATGCTTCGATTTTGGAGCAGTTCATCATGAGATCGGCATCCGGATTGCCAAAGCCTTCCTTGGAAATGATGACGCCGTCGGGAGAAAGGGATGCGATAAGCTCGGCAGACATTGTGGACGACTGCTGTTTGTCCCCCAAGGTAACGTTTTCATTGGTGATGACACAGCCGACAAAGTCCCAATCCGTCCCGTGCCTTCGCAGGAGTTCCAGGATGATGGGGTTGTTCTGGTGGTGATACGTGGTGTTCTTGTCGCACGCGGAGACACAATTTCCCGAGACGATGGCGCCGAACAGGACTTCGGACGGTACGATCAACCGGGGGAGCATTTTCTTGGCATCCAATCCGCAGTAATACGTATCGTGCAGAAGGCCCTGGGTTTGGAGCATATACAAGTAGGCAATCCGGGGTTGGTTTTTTTGCTTGGCAGGTTCCTGCCCGTCGGGGATATTCGGATATTCCGGGTTGATCAGGGTTTCGTCACGGTTCCAGGGAAGCGTCTCGTTCAAAACCTTTCCGGCGATGTAGTCCGAGGCTTTCAAACCGGCCATTCTCATGGTTTTTTCGTGATCGTGCCGTTCCATCCCGTCTTTTACGGTAATGTCCAGCACCAGATGATGTTTCCTGGAAAAGAGCGAGTATTCGGCTCCCGGACCGGACATGTCGATCACGCCTTCCTGAAATCCCACGATGGACCCGACGGTGGTCACTACCATTCCGTTCAACGAAAGGATATCCCCGGAGACGACCGTATCGGCGTCCGGGTTCCACGGAGAAAGCACTCCCGGGAAAACCGGATACTCCGGGATAAGGCTTGCGCGGGGCTCGATGACATCTTTTACGGGAATGATTCGTACCGGCTCACCGGGATGTGCAATGTCCATCTTGACGTCGACTACGCCGGAATCGGACCGTAGCAGGTTAGTTAACTCATCCTTATTTATGAACAATTTCCCGTTTTCCAACCTGGTGGCGGAGGAAAATTCAAGATCGGAAACGGCAATTTTCTTCCAATGATGCTTTACGGAGGGTACGACGAAATGAGGTTTCGCATACGACACTAATTCATCCTGGCGGGCAACGAATTTTTCCGGGAATCGGTTTTTCAAATGATACATTGTTAAAACCCGTTGTCAATAATATTTGGCGAACGATTCGTTTTTCGCACCCATATTGATCGGTTGCGCCGTAAGAGAAACGGCTGTTCCTCAATGCCCCTATACCTTTGACGATTTCTTCGGCCGCAAGGATTCGAGGGGATTCGAAAGGAAACCGTCTTCCAAGCAGGGGAGAGGAGCAGTAGCTGGCCGCGGGGGGCCAGCTACTCGGGCATGGCGATCAGATGGGAAAGGGGTGCCTACCTTACGTCAGGAGGATCCGGGTACCTTCTCATCCTCCTTTTGTTGCAACGGGTTCCCCGACCTTCACCACGAAGTAGGTCCCCCGGATGCCGATGGAGGCCGTCGGGGTCTCGAAACGGGCCGACTCGGGGGCAAGCTTGCCGATGAGGCCCGAGAGGTAGGCCATGGTCCCCCTGGTTATGCGGGCAAGCAGGCCGAGTTTTCCCTCTGACGGTGAGAAGAGGAATTCCTGGATTTCGAGGTTACTTCCCGGCCCGAGAGAGAGAGTGGAATTGTCCCTGAGAATTACGCCAAGCGTTCCGTCGGAGCCGGTACCGAGGGTGTCGCCCGCGATAAGCTTCATCCCCGGAACGGCGGGAAGGACCTGGTCCCCGCGGGTGATCGTGGCCTCGCCCGTGGTGTTTCGAACCACGCCGATGGTCTCCTGGGCGTCGGCGGAGATGCAAGGCGCCATGACGAATAAAATCACCAGAAGGATACCTACGAATCGTGTGGTCTTCATTGTCTCCCTCCTCCGTGCAGCCTTGGTGCTGATACTCTATACCAAATGTTCCCCTCCCGATGATGTATTTCCATGAAAGATATATGCCAAAGACGAAGAAAGATGTAATATATATAAATAACAATAGGTTACGGTAAGGGAAGGGGAGTCGGGGCAGACAAAAATAGGGAGAAAAGGGGAAGCTTTCTATCCAATATGCCTAAAAACGTCACATCACGGGATAAGCTTGATCCCGGGCCGGATGGGACAAGGTGGCGTGACGAATCACGCCGGCGTCCACCTGCACATGATGGGTGTTTTCGCTTTAGGCGAACTGGACCGCTCACCGGGGACACGCTATATTTGGTGTGACGGAGCGTATCTGTTTATCCCATTACACGAGAGTAACGGGGAGCGGGATGGAAGCCAGCGAGGTTTACCGAAACGCAGCCGACGCGATCGGGAGGGCAGGCGCTCTCGTTCTTACCTCCGGTGCAGGCATGGGAGTGGACTCCGGGTTGCCGGATTTTCGAGGGGAGCAGGGATTCTGGAATGCCTATCCGATGTACGAGCGGCTTGGAATGACCTTCGTGGGGGCGGCCAACCCGGCCAATTTTCTCCAGGACCCGGCGTTCGGCTGGGGGTTTTACGGACACCGGACCAACTTATACCGTTCCACGGAGCCGCACGAGGGGTTTCAGATCCTGAAGCATTGGATCGAGCGTTTCGGCCTGGAGCATTTCATCGTCACTTCCAACGTGGACGGTCACTTCCAGAAAGCGGGGTTCGAGGAGGGGAAGGTGCTGGAGGTCCACGGCTCCATCCACCACCTGCAATGCCTTTCCCCCTGCTCCGGTGCGATCTGGCCCAATCGGGAGGAGATTTCGGTCGATCACGACACGATGAGGGCCATGCATATCCCCCGATGCATTCGGTGCGACGGTGTGGCGAGGCCTAATATCCTCATGTTCGGTGATTTTTCCTGGCTGAGCGACCGCACCGATCGGCAGGAAGGGCAGTTCGGGACGTTCCTGGAAGAAAACAAGGGCCGCGATATGGTGGTCGTCGAAATGGGGGCCGGAACGGCCATTCCGACCATCCGGAGCCTGAGTGAGCGCCTCGGCCGCAGGCGAGGAGTAACGGTAGTGCGGATCAATCCCCGGGAACCGTGGATCGACGCTCCGCATCTGTCGTTTCCCGAAGGTGCCTTGTCTGCTCTCAGGGCAATCGGGGCATTTCTTACAGGGGAACGTAAAGGATAGATCCGGTTTGGGCCGGCCGAAAGGACGGCGGGGGCGTGGCAGCACTCCTCCCCGTATTTACGATTCTCTGGTTTCCGTATCCCCCGACAGGAAGGCTTTCAGGTTCTCATCGGTTACGTGCCAACGTTTGCCGATTTTCACCCCTTTCATTTTTCCCATGCGCAGGTACGCCTGCACGCTGACACGGGAAAGTTTCATCATCTTCACAAGGTCCTCCACCTCGTAAAGTTTTACCCCGTCGATGATCTTCAATGGATAGTTTTCCCTTCCATACCGGTATTTTTATTTTGATTACTCCTCTTTTCGAAAATATCTCCGGAGAGAGAAAATGCCCTTTCTCCCGGGAGGGCGTTTCTCCATTTCGTTCGCTATCCGGTCCAATCTCTCTGCCATTACCCGGAGTTCCTTTGCCTGATCCCTGATCTTCCGGACCCGATCCTGAACATCCTTGGGGAAGGCATACCGCAAAACCGGCTCCCCTTCCTTCTTCTTGAGTTCGAGGGCCACGTACTTCCCATCCTCCTCCTGCGAAAGCTTCAGTCCTTTCCGAAAAAGCGGCATGTTCCCCCCCAGGTATGGTTGTCTCCGTTAACGCAATATTTCGTAAACGTACTTACGGAAGGAATGGCCCTCCTCTTGAGGGGTTTCCTCCCAGACGGGCTCCCCGTTTTCTTTGATGAGTCCGAGGCTGAAATGCTTCCCATTCTCCTCACTCGGTGGCGTCACCCGTCTTGCCAAAGACCTCATTCGTAACTCGGTAATTAGTCCGAAACCGAATTGCCTTCCGCTTCCCCTCGTCCGCAACGTCACCCACTTCACAAAAGGACGCATACTGACCTCCCTTGTGCGGGAGAGAAGAGGACAAAGTTTCTCTCCCGATGTCCGGCCGGTTGTCGCCGTGTTTCGTGGGGGCTCCGATACCCGTTTGATCTTGAGGATTTTCCCTGCAAACTGGAAGAGATAGATCCTTTTTTGCCTGCAAGGCATTGAAAAACAATACGCAAGATACGGGGACTATCTTCAAATATCCTCCTTTCCATATCTTTATTTGGTATTATCTTTACCTTATGTTGTCAATAGAAAAGTTATGGAGGTATTACTAAACAATTTTGAATATTATAGGTGTTTAAATACACTTTATCTTATCATGAGGGTCTATTTACGGGCGTGCTTCCGTCGATGCGGCCCTCCCTGATGCGGCGTAGATTGGTTAAGGAAGCTTTCCGGAGACATTTCGATTCATGCCGCATCCTAACAGCATCGAGGGAATGTTCTTACCGAGTGTTCCATCTCTCGCATTCCCAAGAACGGGGTGGTTTTCCCCGACACAGGAACGGGAGGTGCCTATGTTGTACATGGTGCTATTCACATTTCGGCCGGAACATCGCGTTGCCGTGGTGTCCAGGTTCCTGGAGACGGGTGGACCGCCGCCCGAGGGAGTTCGGCAGCTCGGCAGATGGCACGATGCAGGCCTGCACCGGGGATTCGTATTGGCCGAGTCGGACAGCCTGGAGGCCGTGGCCACCTGGTGTCATCGTTGGGCGGATCTCATTTCGTTTGAGGTCGTGCCCGTCCTGGACGATGAAGGGGTGACGAAAGTCCTTGCCTCCTGATTTCGGGCAGCGTTGCTGGCAACCAGCAGCCTGACACCGGGCGGGTGCCGGAATTGCCCAAATATTGGGAGCGGTGTCTCCTGGGGAAATCGAAGGGACAGGGCTTCTCCTTCCCCTGTTTCCTCCGTGCGGGGGAGCCGAAGGTTTCCATGGTGTGGTACAAATATCGTTCCCGCATCCTTCGTCAGAGAAGACGGATGTTCTAAACAAGTCGCGCATCGGAGCCGATAAGAACGGTAGGGAGATAGGTAAGGGATCCTGCGAGACAGGAAGGGGGAAACATGGCGGCAGACGAACGAGGCCATATCGATCTTACCGGCGCCGACCTCGAGTTCCTCGTGTCGACCGCGGCCCCGGAGACCGGCGACAAGGCACGGCTGAAACAGATCATCGAGGAGGACGAGGATTTTCGGAACGCCTTTATCGACGACGCCAGGACCATCCGCAAGGTGGTCTCCGACAAGGAAGCGTTTCTGAAGATATCTCCCAGGCTGTATTTCGAGATCCTGCTGAGGAAAGTACGAAAGGAGCTTGCAGCGGCCAGCCATACAATCGAGCACGGGGGCCCCCACAAGGTTGCCGTCTTCGACGCCGGGGAGGTGGTCGATCTCCTTTCGAGAAAGTCCGTGCTTCTCTACCTGGCCGACATGCTTTCCTCCTTCACGAAAGTGCAGAGCTATTCCATCACCTACCGGGTCCGGGAGAAATTATGGCGGAAGATCCGTTTCCATGACGCGGACGTGGATTCCCTGATCCGGGACATGGAGCTTGCGGGCGAGGAGTACCGGTTTCCTTTCTACAAGAGGATCGCCGACATCTGCCTGTTCCTCGTAGGCATCTTCCCCGAATACGTCCGGTCCTCCTCCCGCTATCCGCTGACCGGCGAGCCGAGGCCCCGGTTTTTCGGGTGGACGAGGTGGACCACGGAAGAGTACGAGGAGGAGGGGAGGAAGTACTACAAGCTGGCCTCCCTGCACCCGGTGGCGCAGGGACAGGAACTATCCGAGGTGTTCGGCCTCCTCCACGACGGATTTCATCTCGCCAGGAAGCCGCTCCATCTCATCGCCGAGAGCTACATCCATTGCGAGAGGCCCGCACTCATCGGGAAGAAGGAGTAGGTTTTCCACCCGAAGCGTGCGTCCGGAAACCGTCCTCCTTCCCGATGGAACGTCCTACTGAGGGTCATTTCGTAAGGGGTAGGTAAAAAGCATCCCCTCGATCCGGAAATCTCCCCGGGAGACGCCGCTTCAGGAAACCCGGAGCACGTCGGCTCTCCCCGTCTTTTGCGGTCCCGGGGCGGGCACGATATAATCATGCCAGGAAGCAATCGGAGGAACACGACACGTTGAGGACGACACGGAGCTCGCTTCTGATTGTCCTTCTCTCCGTCGCCCTGGGATCCTGTGCGGCAACGAAGCCGGTCGGGGACCCCGCCAAAGAGGTCGTCCCTCCCGCGAAATATTATTCGAACGAGATCCGGCGAACTCTCATGGGAAAACCGAGGGCAGAGGTGGAAACCGTCCTCGGGAAGCCGGACTCGGAATCGGGTTTCGACGGAGGGGCGGGAAACATTTTCTACAAGACATACGAGTCGAAGAGGAACTGGAAGATTACCGATCCGGAGACGAACGATCCGTGCAGGATCGTCATCGTGCGTTTCGACAAAGGGGTGGTAAGTGAGGTGGAATTCCGCTGCTGGTGATTCCGCGAGCAGCTATGGGGTCTTCTGCCTGTGCCCGGCGGAATCGACCTTCCTGCGATAGGTTTCGTAGTGGTGGATGGCGATCCCGACATACTGTTCATACTCGCGGAACTCTTCCTCCGCCATCCTGATCTCCGACCTCATTTCCTCGATCGTATTATGTCCGAAGGTAATTTTCGGCAGAAAGAGGATCGAAGCCTGAAAGCCTGCGTATTCCTTCTTCCCTGACGGGAGTGGGATATTTCGCGCTGTCGGATCTGTCCATTCCGGGTCCTGATCGATTTTTCGCATCGCCGCCTGAC
>JBFFNJ010000116.1:0-6706 GCA_041563215.1 Candidatus Deferrimicrobia bacterium
AACCTGGGCCTCTTCTGCAATCAGGAGTGCAGCCATTGTCACCTCCATTCATCCCCGGTCAGAAGAGAGCTGATGAGCTGGAGCACCATGAGACTGGTAATCGATGCCGTGAAAAAGACCTCGCCCTCCCTCGTGGACATCACGGGCGGCGCCCCCGAATTGAACCCGCACTTCGAGCGTTTCGTCGATGAACTCCATTCGATCAAAACAAGGGTTCAGGTCAGGACCAACCTTACCGTCATGTTCGAAGAGGGGAAAAAAGACCTGCCCGATTTTTTCCGGGCAAACGGCATCCACCTCGTCGCTTCCCTCCCCTGCTACCTCGAGGAGAACGTGGACACGCAGCGGGGCAGGGGAAGCTATGGCAAAAGCATCGAGGCATTATTGCGGCTCAACGACATCGGATACGGCATCGATCCGGATCTTCCGCTGAACCTGGTCTATAACCCCGGGGGACCCTTCCTGCCGCCTCCCCAGGAAGTCCTCGAGGAGGATTACCGGAGGGAACTCGGCGAGCGGTACGGGATAAAGTTCACCAGCCTGCTTACCATCACGAACATGCCAATCGGCCGTTATCATACGAGCCTCAAGCGCGAGAACAGGCTGGAATCCTACATGAATCTCCTGAAGAAGGCCTTCAACCCCGATACCCTCGAGGGACTCATGTGCAGGCAGCTGATAAGCATTGCATGGGACGGGCGGATCTACGATTGCGACTTCAACCTCGCAATCGGCCTCAGCGTAGACCATGGAGCCCCGGACCACATAACCAGGTTCGAGACTCCGGCACTGAGAGAGAGGAGGATCGTAACGGGCGAGCACTGTTTCGGTTGTACTGCGGGGTCCGGCTCCTCCTGCCAGGGAGCCCTTCTCTGAACGGTACCGGATCCGCAGCAGCAGCAACGAGACCAGGAGCAACGTGATGATGCTTCCCCCTTCAGTCATCCCGGAATCGCTTTCCCTCAGAACAGCCAAACAACCTTACCCCCTTCACGGCATGGGGTCGAACCAGCGAATGCGGTGGGTTCTCACGGCCCTGGCCGCCCTTTTCCTGACCCTTGCCTTTGCCCTGTCACTTTCGGGATCGGAAAAGCGGGCAACGGGGTTCAGGGATGACTTCGACGATCTTGCAAACTGGAAACCCTATCATTTCGCAAACATCGAAAAACACTCGACCTACACGACAGGGACCGACGGAGAGACAACCTTTCTCAGGCTGGAGAGCGACGGGTCTGCGTCGGCGATCATGTGGAAAGATACGTTCAACGTCTACGAGTACCCATTTGCCAGGTGGCGCTGGAAAATAGAAAAGGTCTACGAAAAGGGGGATGCACGGT
Source organism: Candidatus Deferrimicrobia bacterium (assembly GCA_041563215.1). Classification (GTDB taxonomy): domain Bacteria; phylum Desulfobacterota; class Deferrimicrobia; order J040; family J040; genus WVXK01. The sequence continues at coordinate 1,338 of JBFFNJ010000116.1, forward strand.
CGAAGGGAGGAGACGATTACCCCGTGCGGGTGTACCTGATATTCAGGAAGAGGGTTCTGTTCGGTCTCGTCTCGCTCCCCACGAGCCTCAACTACATCTGGGCCAACCGATCTTACGATGAAAAGATCATCCCGAACGCCTTCACCGAAAGGTCGATGATGGTGCTCCTCCAGGAAGGGGGTCAGAAGGCGGGTCAGTGGATAACGGAGGAGGTGAACATAGTCCAGGACTACCTCCGGGCATTCGGGGAAAACCCGCCAAAAACGGCAACGATAGCCATCATGAACGATTCGGACAACACGAAAGAATCCTCCGTCTCCTATATCGATTTCATCGAGATCCTGGGTAAATAGCCGGGCGAAGGACCGGGGCAGCCGTTAAAAACAGTAACCTTTATCGACACGGGCCATCCAATTTCTGCTATCTTGTAAAGATATCCTGGACTCAGGGACTGCACCATTGCGCAAAAAAGGCCGACAGCAAAATCATGTAATTGCAGCTTTGCTGCATGCCCGGAGATGGGCTCCCCTCTTCTTTCTCCTGGCCTTTCCCACCCTCTTTGCATCTTACGCTTCCCCGGGGGTGGCCGACGAAGTTCACGCGGGATCTTTTGCACAACGGGATAAGAGCATGGAATTCGTCCCCGGCGAGGTGGTCGTCACATTCAAAGAGGATACCCCCCCTCACATGAGGGCCCAAGCCCACCGGCGCGCCCCCTCAAGAGCGGTGAAAAGGACCCGGTCGCCCCGGATGGAGCTGGTGCGGCTCATGAAAGATACGAGCGTTGAAGCTGCGGTGGCCGCATACCGCTCCATGCCCGAGGTTCACTCCGCACAGCCGAATTACGTCTATTACCCCTGTGAAACCACGCCGACTGACAGGGAATTCGAGCACCTCTGGGGGCTCGACAACACGGGACAGAGGGTCAATTTCGTCGACGGCACTCCCGATGCCGACATCGACGCACCCGAGGCATGGGATATCGAGACGGGGAAAAGCGACGTGGTGATAGCCGTCATCGACACGGGAATCGATTACGGGCACCCCGACCTGGCAGACAACATGTGGGTAAACGCCGGCGAGATACCGGGAAACGGGATCGATGACGACGGAAACGCTTTCATAGACGACGTCCTGGGATGGGACTTCTTCGACGATGACCCCGATCCGATGGACCCGGACGGTCACGGGACCCACGTGGCGGGGATCGCGGGGGCAGAGGGAAACAACGGGAAAGCGGTTTCGGGAGTGGGCTGGAGGCTCAGGCTGATGGCGCTGAAAGTGGGGGGCTCAGCCGGGTTTTTCACGACATTCGATCTCACGCCCGCAATAGACTACGCAACGGAGATGGGAGCAAAGGTCATCAACGCGAGCTGGGGCGGAAACATCTTCGACCCCGCTTTGCGGGAGGCCATAGCGAGGGCGGGAAACGGGGGGATTCTCTTTGTCGCGGCGGCGGGAAACGGGGCGAAAAACATCGACCTTTCCCCTTTTTACCCCGCTTCCTACGATCTGCAGAATATCATATCGGTAGCTGCAACCGATCAAAACGACGAGCTCGCCCATTTTTCGAACTTCGGTGCGGTGTCGGTCGACGTGGGGGCGCCGGGGACAAACATCCTGAGCACCTACGTGAAGAGGATGGATATTTGGGTCGACGATTTCGATGACGGGGAGATTTCCGACTGGACCACGGGGGGCAACAACAATTCCTGGGGCACCACCAGAGACCTATCCCGTTCCCTACCCTTCTCGCTGGCCGACAGCCCGGGGGGTAACTACGAAAACGACACGGCGGCATGGGCGAAAATGGATATAGATCTTTCCGGCCTCTCCGGGGCCGTTCTCTCGGGGACAGTGCGGGGCTCCTCAGAGGAATCTCTGGATCAGCTCTTCCTGCAAACTTCAAGAAACAACCAGGACTGGTTCTTCAGGAAAATTGAGGTCTTTTCCAACTCCGAATCATTCCTGGAGGATTCCATTACCGGCGCGATGGACGAGGCCTGGAGGTTTTTCAGGATCGACATCGGCTCGATCGATGGCTCTGCCGGTTATTTCCGCTTTTTCTTTGAAACCAACGGCGCAAATACGGACGACGGCTGGTACCTCGACGACCTGAGGGTGACGGCAAACGCAGAAAGCACCGAAAACGACCTGCGGTACCTGCAGGGCACATCCATGGCAGCCCCCCTCGTATCGGGGCTGGCAGGCCTCCTGCTGTCGTCGAATCCCGATCTGACGGCCCCACAGGCAGTATCCCTTATAATCGCAGGGGTCGATAAAAAAGAGGGCCTGAGCGGAAAAGTCGCATCGGGGGGAAGGGTAAACGCTTTCAATTCGCTGGCCTCTCCCGTTCCCCAGACACCCGCTACGGGCGGGAACGGTGGGTGCCGTATCGTGACGACCGGCGGGGGCGCGCCGGGAGAGGAAACCGGATGGCTCCTCCCAATCTTCACCGTTTTCGCCTGCTTTTTGCTGCGCAGGAAAAAGGATCAGGCCCGCCGCGGAGAGAATCCTTAAGATATTGCCCCAAAGTGTGGGAGATTGGGAGTCAATTTAGTGCTAAACTATTGAATGGGAGAGGCTGCTGGTTATCCTTTCGTCTGATTGAACCATCGTGCACGTGCAACCGGGTTTGATATGAAAGGTGGCAATGAAAGAGCCATCGGGGGAGAAACATGACGTTAATGAGAAGGGCCAGGGATGGCGAAATAACGGCCGAGATCAAAGAAGCGGCCATTTCAGAGGGTGTCAGCCCCGAAAAATTGAGAGAGCTCATCGCAGCGGGGCAGGCGGTGGTTCCAAAAAACGCCAAGCACAGAAATATCAGGGCCGTTCCGGTAGGGGCAGGCCTTTCGGTCAAGGTAAACGCGAACATCGGCACCTCAAGGGACAGGGCTGACATCGACGAGGAGCTGGAAAAACTGGACGTCGCCATCCAGGCAGGGGCCGACGCAATCATGGACCTCTCGACAGGAGGGCCAATAGACGACATACGGAGGAAAATCGTAGAGAGGTCCACCGTACCCGTCGGGACGGTCCCGATCTACCAGGCCGCATCGGAAGCATTCAGGCTTGAGAAGTCATTCGTGGAGCTCACCGTCGATGAGATCCTGTCGGGCATACAAAAGCATGCCGAAGACGGGGTCGACTTCATGACCGTCCACTGCGGCGTAACGAGGGAAGCGCTCGATAAAATCAAGCAGAAGGGAAGGCTCCTGGACATCGTCTCGAGGGGCGGTGCCCTGATGGCTGAGTGGATGGAGTTCAACGGCAAGGAAAACCCCCTCTTCGAGCACTTCGACATGCTCCTGGACGTTGCAGAGGAATACGACGTCACCCTCAGCCTGGGAGACGGCCTGAGGCCCGGGTGCATATCGGACGCAACGGACCTGGCTCAGGTCCAGGAACTCATCACCCTCGGGGAGCTCACCCTCCGCGCCTGGGACCGGAACGTCCAGGTGATAATCGAAGGCCCCGGCCACGTTCCCGTCGACCAGATCGAGGCCAACGTCAGACTCCAGAAAAGTCTCTGCCACGGCGCCCCGTTCTACGTCCTCGGGCCGCTTCCGACGGATATCGCTCCCGGTTATGACCACATAACCGCCGCAATAGGGGGCACCATAGCCGCAATGGCCGGTGCGGATTTTCTCTGCTACGTCACTCCTTCGGAGCACCTGAGGCTCCCCACCATAGCCGATGTAAAGGAGGGGGTCATCGCGGCAAGGATCGCCGCCCACATCGCCGACGTGGGGAGGAACCTGCCGGGGGCAAGAGAATGGGACGACAAGATGGCCAGGGCAAGGAAAAACCTGGAGTGGCGGGAACAGATAATGCTCTCCATCGACCCGGAAAGGGCCGATGAGCTCCGGGGGTCATCCCTGCCAAAAGACGAGAAAGTCTGCACCATGTGCGCTGACCTCTGCGCGATAAAAAGAAGCCAGAAAGCCCTGCACGGGGAGGCGAAAGAACAGGACAAGTAGTGTGGGCAAAAGAGGCGGAAATCCTGTACACAGGTTTCTGAGACAGCGCGGACTCTCCGTTTGCCAGGCCGAACCGTTCGAAAAAACCATCCACATGCACCTCGGCCAGGAATCCCTCAGGGAGGAGTTCAACAGGCACTTTACCTCCTACGCATACAGGATTTTTTTGCGGGACCTGATCTCGATAAGAGACGCCATACGCCCCGACAGCTTCGGCCTGTTCATCGAAAGGGAGCAGGTGGAAAAATATCTCCTCCTTTCGGAGAAACTGACCCTTCTCACAAAGAGCCGCGGCGGGGGGTACTCCTTCGCGCTGAAGGACATATCGGACATCGGGGACACCTTCGAATACTTCGTCGCCAGGTTGCTGGAAGACATGGACTACGACACGGTGTGGGGCGTCAAGTTCGAAGGTATCGCCTCGGGGGGGGATTTCGACGTCATCGGCCTCGCAGCGGGAAAGCTCTTTTACATCGAGACGAAGACATCACCCCCGAAGCACGTCGAAGGGGGCGAAATTTCGAACTTCCTGGAAAGGGTCATCTCCCTTCAACCCGACTTCGCGATCCTCATGAACGACACCCACCTGCGGATGAAGGACAAGCTCGTCCCCATGATCGAGGAGGAGGTGGAGAAAAGATCGGGCACCCGGAGCCGGATGGAGCGCCTGGACCGGGAAATTTTCTCGCTGCACGGAAGGATCTTCGTGACCAACACGAAAAGAGATATCGGGATAAACCTGAAGACCTGCTTTAAGGATTTTTTCCTCAGGGAGTGGCAGGAGGGGGGTCGTTTTTTTCCATGACCTTCCCGGGCTCGGCCTCCTTGCGGCCCTTTATGTCGTCGGGGATGACCCGGTAAATAGCCCTCCCGGCCCGCAGGAAGTAGCTGGCCGCGGGAGACGATTTCACGACCTTCTCCCCTTCCGGATATACGAGCAGCATGCCCGCAATGATCAGCGCACATATGGCAAAGCCCTTCAGCAGGCCCAGAAGAAACCCGCACACCCTGTTGAAAAGAGAGAGCTTCATCGTTTTCATCAACTTTTCCACGAGCAGGCCCAGAAGCCGTGCGCATATGAAACCGGCTATGAAGATGAGAAGAAAGGCGCTGAACCCGCCCACATACTTCTGCAACCCCAGATATACCGCGAGCTTGCCGTAGTAGGCCCGCGCCGCCAAGAACCCTGCAACCAGGCCGAGTATGGAGAAGAGCTGGCTCACCAGGCCGCGAATAAGTCCTAAAAAGGCGAAAAAGACGAGAATCCCTATCAGGATGTAGTCGAGTACCGACATTTTCCTCCCCCTGCAGGCATCAAGATTATAATCCCTCAGGATTTTATCTGCAACGCTCTTGGCGCACCGAAAGCCCCGTTGAATCTGACCC